>NZ_JALJRO010000009.1:0-244284 GCF_024519635.1 Pseudomonas sp. Pse1 | reverse complement strand
CATACATGCACCTCTTACTCATGTTATGCCCGAACACAAAATTTCTGACACCCCCAGCTGTAGTTTCTGGTCAGAGCCCCCACACCAAAGCCGACGCCACCCACAACAACCGCCAGCGGGCCTGCAACAGCGGCAAAGGTTCCACCTGCGACCAGCGCAGAGCCCTGCAATGCAACCGTAGTCAAACTGAAGGTCAGATTAACCGCGGCCACGGCTATGCCCGTGGCATCTTTAGCGGTCACTAGCTCGTAAACATCAAACCCGACACCAATAAGCCCCAAGACAAAGCCCGCCTTTCCGAGCACGAGAAGTCGAAAGGAATGCTTCGTTGCGCTGGTGACCGTGGACGTGATCAACCGCTGATCGAGCAGTACTTGCTGTATTTGCGTCACAACCTCGACAACAGTGGAAATGTGACCATGAGCCTGCTGGATGTACGTCAAATAGCTTTGCAGACGCACCCCCAACACCATCGATTCTCCCTCCTTCTCGCCAGCGCTTCCCTGCTGCCGTAAAGTCAGCAACAGCGCCGCGATTCTCAAGCCGGCGTCGAGCGTTGGGATGGCCGCAGACTCCTGAGGGGTGACGTCAACGGGCAGCGTTTTGGCCATATCCATGAACTGTTCGTGCAGCCAGTTCCTGGCATTGAACCAGATGGGGTCCTCAAGCGTTACGCTCAAACTTTCGCCTGGCCTTCGGCGATTGACCAGCGTCATTGTCCATTTCCCTTCACCGGCCGGCTCTACTGTTTGGTACAGCGGCACGTACTCCTGTTTCAGGCCGTGCCTGGCCAGCAATTCCCGGGTGGCCTGCTTGATCCGTTGCGCCCAGCGGCGACCATCCAGCTCAGTCATCGCACGTGCCAGATGCGGGTGATGCGATAACGCCAGGGTGCTTAACGCGGCGTGATGCTGCCAAGGCTCAACGGTGTGATCGCCCAACAACTCACCGACGGTCAGCTGTGACGGCAAGGGCTCAGCGCAGATCCTCGAACCGTCGAGCTCAAGCACGTCGAAGGTGGCGCTGGACAGATCTTCAATCCCGTAGAGCAGCGCAAGTTTCTGGTCGGCGAAAAAAGCTCCGATACCTGGCTGTAGATCCTCCGCTCGCTCAAACCCGTAGAGACCAAAATTGGGGTCATAGAAGCGATAGACCGCGTGGTCGTCGACCATGTGCTTGCTGATCAGCAGTGAGTGCCTGTCAGTGTTGAGCATCAGGCTCGCACCGTCGGCTTTCTCCTCCAGGATCTGCATCACCCGAGGCAAATCCATCGCTGTGCGCTTCTGACCAAACTGCGACATGGGAACGCTGCGCAGGTCATCCAGCACTCGCAGTAAATGATGGGTTTGCGGATCATCCTGAGCCAGGTCGGCGTTGACCAGTTTACCTATCCATGTGAGCTCGACTGCGTCCCCCTGCTCAAGAACTGCGGCCATGACCAGCGCCAATGGATAGCAGCGCCGCCACGGATCGCCAGTGCCACTTACCAGCAATCCCTGGGGCAATTGCTTGACCGAAACAGCCCCGGCTCCCAACATCCGCCTACGAACGGGAGCGCCACGTTGAAGTATGGATAATCGATATTCTCGCCTGGCCGCGGACTCAATCCCGTTGGCGTTTTCTCCCCACTGACGAACACTCAAGGGGTCGAACAACATCCCAACTCTTGACGTCCAGGAACTCCACTCGATCGAAGTGAGTGGCATGCCCGTGTTGAGTCCGAGCATGAAGTCAGCGCCGGATTGCTCGCGAAGCTGCTGCTCAATCTGCATGTAGCGTTCACTGCTGCTGCGACCCTCAGTGTTTTTCGCCAGCAAACAAGCCGCCTCCCACGCCCGAGCAAAACCCACCTCATCCAGACTCGTGGCCCCGAACAAGCCGCCGAGCACGACGCGGTGCGCGGGGCTCAATTGTTCGATCAGCAGATCTCCGGCAGCCATCCGGCTGAACGCTGCGTTGAGATAGCCGAGTGACTGGGTGTCCGTCGAGGGTGGCAGTTTTACGTCAGGCTGCGCGCGGATTTGGGCACGCTCAATGGGACCAATGAAAAACCTGTAGCGAAAGCGTCTCTTACCGCTCACGCGCTCATTCATCACGTCCACGAATTGACCATGCAGCTCATGGAGCAGTTGCTGCAGGACGGATGTCAGCAACACCGGTTTACCTTCGACGACAGGCCAGCCGCCATCGAATTCGAGGGTTTGTTCGTTGAGCAATTCCGACAGGTTACCCAAGTAACGCGACGTGAGTTCGCCGTATGTCCATCTCTCTTGCTCAGAGGCAAGCCAGCGCCGCTCTTCGCCGTTTATGGCCCCGTCGGTGCTGAATGCTGCTTCGGTGTAATAGTTGTAGCCCTCTAACAACTTCAGCCGACTGCGAACAGCGAGCGCATGCTCACCCTCGATATGCGCCTCAATGTAGTCAGCGATCCCCTTGGATGAGGCCGGCGAGCCGGTCATAAAGATCGCACTATGGGCATCGACATGAATGCCTTCCTGGTGGTAGCTGAGCAAGGCCTCACGCAACTTCTTCAAGTGCATCTGACGTGCCGGCGTCGGCCAGACTTCCACCTCTTTCTCGTTGATAACGTCGGCCACGACCTTGTTCAGACTATCGTTATCGCCCCAACTGCTAGCGTCTTCAGTCAGTCGGCGCTCAACTTCCAACAGAACATCATAATTGGAACGAATCACCTGCTGGGTCGACTCAATCATTGCGCTGTTCGGCTGCGCCAGAACATGCTCGTTCATTTCCCCGTCACTGGCGGCACCATATGCCGTGCCCATGCGCAATCCATCGTGCGGAGCCGATTGGTCCCGGGGTGCAACAAATATTTTATCGAGCCCTGGCTTGCCACGTGCAAATGCCAGCAGGGGCTCCTGGAGTTCTGTGGGGATGAGTGCCGTCCTGTCAGCATGGTCCGGATGACCCCGGCCGGGCATCAAGCTGTCGTCATAATTGAGCAACAGCTGCAATACACCGATTTTTGCCTCACCAGAGAACTCACTGATATCGACGCCCCCCGGCTTATCGACCAGCGGCGGCAAATACTCCATATCGCTGTAGCGTCCTCCCTCCTTATAAAGAGCCTGCAAACGCACAACATGACTGGCCGCCGCAAAATTGCCACGCATCGCGACTTCACGCTGATAGATATCTCGCAACGGGTGATCCCGGAACTCCAGACCGGCGTCGCGCAGCTGCAGATCCGGTCCAATCAGGGCCAGGTGACTGTCCAGGCAGTCTTGACGAAACGCTTCCAGCGTCGCCCGATCCTCGCCATAGACTCGGACCATCAGATCAATACGCGCCTCATCCGCTCGCCCGGCCCACTGCGGTTGTTGCAGGTAATCCCACATTTGTCGTTTGAGAACCCGGGCACGATGCTCAATCAATTCCGCCAGCCGTGTAGGGTCAGTCTCCTCGGTTGCAGCGGACTCCATCGCATCCGCCTTGGCGCTATCGCGAATCACTCGATTCATCTTGAAAGCCAGCAGCGCATCGCTGTCATACCAGAGATTGAAGCGATAGCCCTCGGCAGCCAGAACCTTGCGCCAGATGTTCATGTAGTCACGCTGAATGTCAGTGACCTTACTGCCACCCACCCTGACAAAATGCATGATTTTGGGAACCGGCTCATGCGCCGGGGACAACATGGACATTGTCGCGTTGAGCCTTGAGGTTAACTGCTCGAGCGCTTGCAGACTTTGCTTGGCACTATCGCCAGGGGGTGAAGATCGACGTTGAAACAGCGAATTGATCGAGTTATTCAGAAGTGTTGCAGCCGCCAGTTTATCCGCCACTTCTGCGCTTTGATTTACGCCCCTGTAATATTGAAATAACGCCTGATAAACCGGATCTTCCTCAAACTCCGCCAACTCCACCGTCAGCTGATAAAACATCGCCTCTGAAAAAGCATTATCACCAAGCTCTCCAATGCCAACTAAATTGTCACCCATAATATCTTCCTTGAAAGTTAATCGATCCCCCATAAACACAGGCACTGATCAAGGCGGTCGACATCGAAAGATACCCACCACTTTATTGACAAGTTAATTAGCCTATCTTTTTGGACTGAATCGAAACTAACGCACCCAACCAACAAGGACAAATTCGATTGAATTCAGCACATGTACAGCTTCGCGACTCACTCAAAGTCACCCATAACGCCAAACATAACTAGACATTGAATAACGCCCCTATTCAGGGGCGTCTTCATTCAGGAGAGCGGCTTCTCACCGTACCAACGCGGCGTATACACCCAGTCGCCACCCTCGGCACGGGGAAACACGCAGGTGGTGGACGAGCCGATCAAGACCATGGTGCGCATGTCCACCTGCTCCGGGGTCAGTGCCCCCAGGGTGGTGGTGCGCAACGTCTGACCCGGACGCCCGATATCACGCCCCAGTACTACCGGCGTTGCAGCGGTTCGGTGTTGCGCGACGATTTCCAGGGCCCGCCCCAGCTGCCAGGGACGCGAACGCGAGATCGGGTTGTAGAACGCCAGCGCCAGATCGGCCTCGGCGGCCAGGTCCAGGCGTTTTTCGATGATCGACCAGGGCTTGAGGTTGTCCGACAGCGACATCACGCAGAAGTCATGGCCAAGTGGCGCACCGGCTTGCGCGGCGGTGGCCAGCGAGGCCGAGACGCCCGGCAAAATTTCCAGCTCGACACGGTGCCAGCTCGGCTCGCTGGACTCGTGCAACGCCTCAAGCACGGCCGCTGCCATGGCGAATACGCCTGGATCACCGGACGACACCACGACCACCGAGCGCCCTTGCGCCGCCAGCTCGAAAGCATGGCGGGCACGCTGCATTTCTTCGCGGTTATCGGTGCAATGCTGCACCTGATCGGCACGGAACGGACCGGCCATGCGCACATAGGTTTCATAGCCGAGGACGTCGGTGGCCCGCGCCAGCTCGGCCTTCACCGCCGGCACCATCAGCTCGGCGGCCCCCGGGCCGAGGCCAATCACCGCAAGACGGCCACGGGCACGACCGACCTGGTTCACCTGCAATGGCTGGGCAGCAATCGCGATGGCAATCCCCTCTCCCGACTCGATGACCTTCGCTTCCGGCACCGCAGACCGGGCCAGCGCACCAGCGCTGCTCGCTGCAGCGACAAAACGCAGCGAAACGCCGAGCGCCGACGCCGCTTCGCGCAGGTCCGGGCTGGCCATTTCGTCCTCGGACGCGAGCAGACAGGCCACTGCCTGCACCGCTACGCCTGCCTGTTGCAGTGCCGCGCGAATGTCCTCGGCCCCTGCACCCGCGCTCACCGCCACCGCCACACTCCGTGGGTAAATCAGCAATTCATGACGGTTCGCTTCACGCTCGGCGCTGCCGATGTGAATCGAGCGCTGTGCCTGCGGATCCTCAAGCAATTGCGCCTGATCCAGCCAGGGCGCAACGCCTTCGATGCGCACGCTGTGCCCGGCTAGCAGGTCGGAAACGAAACGCTTGCCCTGCTCCAGATCAGCCAGGGCATAACCGCTGGGCGGATTGAGCAGGCAGGTGCCGAAGCGCAGCTCGCCACTGGTGGTAATGGCTGGCGCGACTTCAAGGGCGGCGGCAATCTCCCGCGCCATGTCATTCACCCCACCGAGGCCACCGAGCAGCGGCACCACAGCGCTGCCGTCTTCGGCCACCGCCAGCACCGGCGGTTCGGCGCCCTTTTCCAGCAACAGCGGGGCCAGGGTGCGGATGACGATACCCGCCGCGCACAGCGCAATGATCGGTGTGTCGTGCTGGTACAGCTTGCGCAGGGTGCTACCGAACTCCAGATAAGTGCTGTCGGCGCCTTCGACCCGAGCCGCGAGGCCGTGGATCTGCGCAGCAGGATAGAGCTGCTGAATGCGGCGCGCGGTGGCCAGGCTGCCCTGGCCGAGGATGACAATGGCCGGCGTGGAATCAGTCATCAGCCTTGCCACCTTTCGCCGGGAACGATGATCAACGAGAAGTACGGCGACGACATTGGCTCGACCTGATCCAACGGCACGATCTTCTGGTTGGCCATGGTCGCGCGCTCGACGTACAGCGCACGGTCGGCCAGGCCCAGCTCTACCAGGACCTCACGGACTTTTGGCAAGTTGCGCCCCAGCTTCATGATCACCGCCGCATCGGCATCGGCCAGGCGCCGCTTGAGCTCCTCATGCGGCAGCACCCCGGACAGCACCGACAGGCTCTGATTGCGATACACCAGCGGCGCCCCCAGCACCGAAGCGCCACCGAGCATCGAGCAGACACCCGGCACCACCTGCGCCTCGTAGCGCTGGGCCAGGCGATCATGCAGGTACATGTAGGAGCCGTAGAAGAACGGGTCACCCTCGCAGATCACCGCCACGTCGCGTCCGGCGTCCAGATGCTCGGCCAGTTGCTCGGCGGCGCCATCGTAGAAGTCGCTGATCACTTGTTCGTAAGACAACGGCGGTGCCAACGTCTCGGTGGTCACCGGATACACCAACGGCAGCAGGTTCTGCGCGTCCTGCAGATGGGCCTCGATGATGCCGAAGGCATTGCCCTTCTTGCCCTTGGCCACGAAGTAGGCCACCACCGGCGACTCACGCAGCAAACGCAAGGCCTTGACGGTAATCAGTTCGGGATCACCGGGGCCGACGCCAAGGCCGATCAAACGTCCGGGTTGCTGCATCATTCAATCTCCGTGGCGAGGGCATTGACCGCTGCGGCAGCCATGGCGCTGCCGCCCAGCCGACCTTGCATGATCACAAATGGCACGCCCCGGCTGTCCGCCGCGAGCATGGCCTTGGATTCGGCGGCACCGACAAAGCCCACCGGAAAGCCGAGGATCAAGGCCGGTTTGGGGGCGCCGGCATCGAGCATTTCCAGCAGGTAAAACAACGCGGTCGGGGCATTGCCGATCACCACCACGCTGCCTTCCAGGTGCGGACGCCACAGCTCAAGCGCCGCTGCGGAACGGGTATTGCCCAATTCGCGGGCCAACTCCGGCACGCTGTCGTCGCGCAGGGTGCAGATCACCGGGTTGTTGGCCGGCAGGCGCGCGCGGGTCACGCCTTCGCTGACCATGCGCGCGTCGCACAGGATCGGTGCACCCGCGGCCAGCGCAGCGCGCCCGGCCTTGCCCGCACCTTCGGAAAACTGCAGACCGTCGATGGCTTCGACCATGCCGCAGGCATGGATCACCCGCACCGCGAGTTTTTCCAGGTCGGCCGGGATCCGGTCCAGGTTCGCCTCGGCGCGAATGATCGCGAAGGAGTTGCGATAGATCTCCTGACCGTCGCGGATGTAATCAAGCATCAAGGGGGCTCCGTGAGCGGGCGTCGAGCAAGGCGCCGACCGCGTCGATAGTAAGGTTGCGTGCGTGCAGGGCGCCGAAACCCGGCTGCCGCGCATCGCGAAAATAGAGGTCGTAATGACCGGCGCCCACCGCCAGCAAGGTGACGGGCGCCGTGTGTGCCGAGGCGCAGGAACGCGGGCAACCGGACAGGTGCACGTGCCGTTCGATGTCGGGACGTTGCAGCAGCGTGGCCAGTTGCACGGCGTCACGCTTGGTGTCGGCCAGGCCTTTAGCGCAGCCGGCCGAACCGGTGCAGGCGAGCATATGGGCCAGGGGTTGTGCGGCATCCAGGACAAATCCGAGGTCCTGCAGTTGCTGACTCAGCATCGGCGCATCCTGGACGCGAATGTTCGGCAGCAGCAGGCTCTGCCATGGGGTCAGGCGCAGGCTGGCGTCTCCGAAAGCCTCGCTCAGGCGCGCTGCGCCCTTGAGCATCGCAGGGTTGAGGCGCCCCAGCGGCGGCACCGCGCCGACATGCACCAGGCTCGCCTCGCGTTGCGCATGCGTGCCGATGTGCCGATGGGGCTCGGCCGGCGCACGCTGCCATTGATCGAGGGGATGCACCGCGACGTGCTCGGCTAAAGACTGCAGCAACGACTCTGCGGAACACTCCGTCAGCAAATGGCGCATGCGGGTCTGCTCCGGTCGCGCACGCTCAAGGAACAGCTCCAGTACCGCGATCACCAGGGCATGGCCGTCTTCGACGCGCACGGCAGCCAGCGGTATGTCTGTCGGGCAACCCGCCAGACCAAATGCCAGCATGCCTTCCCCCTCACGCTCGACGGCGCTCAACCAGAGGTCATGGTGGTGCTCAAGCATCGCCAGCGCCTCACCGCCATCCAGTTGCACAGCGAACTTGGCCGACAGGTCGTGAAACACCGGGTTGTCTTGCAGGCTGGCAAGAATCCGCGCCGCCAATGGCCGGGTGTCCAACACGCTGTGCGGATCTATCCCCGCCGTCGGGCTGAGCATCAGGTTGCGCACATCGTCACCGGCCATCGAACGCGGCCCCAGGCCGGCGGCCAGCAGGCTGTCGATCAAGCACTGGGACTCGCCGCCAACCCCGCGAATCTGCAAGTTGCCGCGATTGGTCGCCTCGATCACACCGCCGGCAAACCGCTCGGCAGCCTCGGCCACCGCGATCGCCTGGACCGCCGTGATCGTCCCGCCGTTGAGCTTGATCCGGCAGATCCCGCCATCCAGTGCCTGGACGATACGCAGCAACCCCGGGCAGGCCGAGGGGCGTAAGGTGGTGTGCTGCTGAGGCTCGTTCAAAGGGGGCGACCGGCTGTGAGGTTGAAGCGCTTCGCAGGCGAAGGCGCGGTATTATGCCTGCTTTGTCCGACAGCATGAAAAGCCTGCCTGTCGGATCCTGCCTGTTTGAGGAATTTAGATGACCCCCTGGCTGACAGTCGTAGGCATCGGTGAAGACGGCTTCAAGGGGCTGGGCAAGCTCGCCCGCCGCGCGCTGCTGGGTGCCACGCGGATAGTCGGCGGCCAGCGCCAGCTCGATCTATTGCCGGCGTGCATTCGTGGCGAGCGCCAACTCTGGCCCAGTCCGTTCTCTCTGGAGCCGCTATTGGCGCGGCGCGGCGAGCCAGTCTGCGTGCTGGCCAGCGGTGACCCGATGTTTTTTGGCGTCGGTGCCAGCCTGGCGCGGCAGATCCCCGGCGACGAAATGCTGGTTCTCCCCGCCCCTTCATCCTGCGCCCTGGCGGCGGCGCGCATGGGCTGGCCGCTGCAGGACACGGTCACGGTATCGCTGGTAGCCCGGCCTGTGGCGGCAATCAATGCGCAACTTTTCAGCGGCGTGCGCCTGTTGGTCCTGAGCAACGACCGCCACAGTCCGGCGGCGGTGGCTGCCCTGTTGCGCGAGCGCGGTTTCGGCCCGAGCCGTCTGACGGTGCTGGAACACTTGGGCGGTGAGGCCGAGCGACGTATCGAAGGTATCGCCAGCGATTGGACCGACCCGGCGCTGGCCGACTTGAACCTGATCGCCATCGAGTGCCTTGCCGAACCCGCCACGCCACGCCTGTCGCACCTTGCCGGTTTGCCGGACTCGGCGTTCCAGCACGACGGTCAATTGACCAAGCGCGATGTGCGCGCAGTGACCCTGGCGCGCCTGGCGCCGACGCCCGGCGAACTGCTGTGGGATGTCGGCGCCGGTTCCGGCTCGATCGGCATCGAGTGGATGCGCGCCCACCCCAGTTGCCGCGCCCTGGCCATTGAAACCGATGCCGGCCGCCAAGCACTGATCGAACGCAACCGCGACACCCTCGGCGTGCCCGGGCTGCAACTGATTCGCGGCAGCGCACCTGCTGCGTTGGCCGGGCTCGAGCGGCCGGACGCGATTTTCATCGGCGGCGGCGTGACCCGCGACGGCGTACTGCAAACCTGCTGGGAACAGCTCAAGCCCGGTGGCCGCCTGGTTGCCAATGCCGTCACCCTGCAAAGCGAAATGACCCTGATGGCCTGGCGCGAGCGCCACGGCGGTGAGCTGACACGGATTCATATCGCCCAGGCGCAGCCTCTGGGCGAGTTCGACACCTGGCGCCAGGCGCTGCCGATTACCCTGCTCGATCTGGTCAAACCTCTCGATGCGTGACGAAACCGCCGAACAACCCGCGCCCTTGCGCAGCGGCCTGACCACCGGCAGCTGTGCCACCGCCACCAGCCTCGCTGCAGCACGCTTGCTGCTCGGCGGAGTGAGCAGTGATGCGGTGCAGATCACGCTGCCCAAGGGCAAGCAGGTGACGATGCGCCTGGAGTTCTGCCGCCTGACGCCAGCCGGCGCAGAAGCCGGCACGCTCAAGGATGCCGGGGACGACCCGGACGTGACCCACGGCGCCCTGCTGTACAGCCAAGTCCGGCTGCTGGCCGCACCGGGCATTCGTTTCGTGGCCGGTGGCGGGGTCGGAACAGTCACTCGCCCCGGGCTGGTGCTGGCCGTCGGCGAGCCGGCAATCAACCCGGTTCCACGCAAGATGATCAGCGATCACCTGTCGGCGCTGGCCCTGGAGCTTGGCTATCAGGGTGGTTTCGAGGTCACGGTGAATGTTCGCGATGGCGAGGCCCTGGCGCTGAAAACCATGAACCCACGCCTGGGCATCCTCGGTGGGCTGTCGATCCTCGGCACCAGCGGCATCGTCCGACCATTTTCCTGCGCGGCCTACATCGCCTCGATCCACCAGGGCATCGACGTCGCCAAGACCAACGGTTACCTGCATATCGCCGCGTGCACCGGCAATGCCAGCGAGGACACCATGCGCCGGGTCTACAACCTGCCGGAAATCGCCCTGATCGAAATGGGCGACTTTGTCGGCGCGGTACTCAAGCACCTGCGCAAAGTGCCTGTGGACAAACTCAGCCTGTGCGGCGGTTTCGGCAAGATCAGCAAACTCGCTGCCGGGCATATGGATTTGCACAGCCGACATTCAAGCATCGACCTGCCGCAACTGGCGCAATGGGCGCTGGAGTGCGGCGCCGAAGAGGGCCTGGCGCAAGAGATTCGCGAGGCCAATACCAGTCAGCAGGCCCTGGCCATGGCCAGCGCCGCCGGGATCGCCCTCGGTGATGCGGTGTGCCAGCACGCCCTGGATTTCGCCCGCAGCGTGGTCCCGGCCCAGGTTCAGGTCGAGGTGTTTGCCATCGACCGCCAGGGCGGGATTGTCGGGCATGCCGGAGCCCTGCAATGAAGCGCCTGTTGCTGCTCGGCGGCGTCACCGAGGCCCTGGCCATTGCCCGCACGCTGGAGGCGCCGCATATCTACAGCCTGGCCGGGGTCGGCCGCGTGCCCACCGACCTGAAGTGCCAGGTACGGGTTGGCGGCTATGGCGGCGCCCAAGGCCTGGCCCGGTTCATTGAGGAACAGGGCATCGACCTGCTGCTCGACGCCACGCATCCCTACGCGGCGCAAATCAGCCAGAACGCGGTCACCGCCGCGCAACACAGTGGCATCCCGTGTTGGGCGCTGCGCCGCCCGGCGTGGCAAGCCCAGGCCGGTGACGACTGGCGCGAAGTCGCTGACTGGGCCGAGCTGACCGACGCCCTGCAGCCGTTCAAGCGTCCGTTGTTCACCCTCGGTCGCGAGCCACTGCAGCACCTCGACGACATTCCCGCCGAACAGTTCTGGACCCTGCGCGCGCTGGAGGTCTACCCCGGCAACCCGCGCTGCGAGATCATCGGCGCCCGCGGCCCTTTCCACCTGGAAGACGAGCGCGCCCTGTTCGAGCGTCGCCGCATCGATGTGCTGATCAGCAAGAACAGCGGCAGCAGCGCCACCGAGCCCAAACTGGAAGTGGCCCGTGAACGCGAGGTGCCGGTGCTGATTCTCAAGCGTCCGGTACTGCCGGAGGTTGATCGGGCGTTTGCCAGCGTGGGCGAGGTGTTGAAGGCGCTGGCAGATCATCGCTGACGGCAGGTCAAAAAACGGAAAACTCTTACAGGCCCTTCGGCGCGCATCGCATAGCAAGACTCAATCGCCCGCACTACAGTCCCCCACCCTGCACAAAGCGCCGGGCAGTAGTGGCAATCTGGAATTTACGACTATCATCAAGGTCATGAAGGCCCTTGGCCTCAAGCTTCACGTTGACCGCCGTGCAAGGGTGCTGCGACACCACACCGCACAGCGGTTTTTTACTTATCCACCCCAATCAGGCTAAATACGCCGCCTGATGACCCCATAACCGGATGTGACCATGTCCCGACAACGGCTAGCATTTGCCTGGATCGCCTGCTTCGCAGTGCTGTTCAACATGCTCGCCATGCCGATGTCCGGTGCAATGGCCAAGGCCAGCAGTCAGTCACCGACCGAGCAATTGTTGTGGGGCAGTTTCTGCTCGTCTACGGGTACGCGGATGGTCGCGATCTCCCTCGGCAGCCTTGAACAAAAAACACCGTCGAACGAGCAGCACTCCAACATGCAGCACTGCTGGTGCTGCTCCGGCTCCGCGCCGCTGGTGGCGCTGCCCGGCCATTCACCGCAACTGTACTTTGCCCACTTCGAATCCAACCGAAGCTTGCCGGCATCGACGCTTGATACACCGACGCCCCGCCAGCAATGGCCGAGCCTCAACCCCCGCGCCTCTCCCGTCGCCTGAATCGATTCGCACCCTTACTGCGTTTTAAATCGTTCAGGAGAACTGCCATGTTGAAACCATCCCTGGTGAAGCAAGCCCTGCTGCTCGCCGCCCTGCTGCTGCCTGCCTGTTTTGCCAATGCCCACGAGTACAAACTCGCCGAACTCGAGATCGCCCATCCGTGGTCGCAAGAGTTGCCACCCAATGCCCCCACCGTGGCGGCCTATTTCGTCATTCACAACAACGGCAAAAGCGCCGATCAACTGGAAAGCGTCAGCTCGCCGATTGCCGGTCTGGCCCAGTTGCACGAGCACGTGATGACAGAAAACCTGATGAAAATGCAGCAGGTCGCCAACGTGGAAATCCCCGCTGGCGGCAAAGTCACCTTCGCCCCGATGGCCTACCACGTAATGCTCCTGGAGCTGAAAGATCGCAGCCTGCTGACGGATGGCAAGCGCTTCCCGCTGACACTACACTTCAAGCATTCAGGCGATGTGACGGTCGAGGTTGCGGTGCAAAAGCAACCGCCCGCCGGCAACGACGCCCACCAGCACGCTCAGTAACCACAGGCTGAACCGTCCGTGAACATGCGGCGCTCACCCGGCCACAGGCGCACCCCGCCACGCCAGACCTCGATGACGGTCGCGCGTGGTAGTTGGGTCAGCCTGTTCGCCATGCTGATGATTTTTATCGGTCCGCTGATTTCTCAGTCGATGCCGATGGATCAGCGCGCGCCGATGTCCATGAGCATGTCGATGGACATGCACGCGGACATGGACATGCCGTCCGACGCCCACGCTGGACACGACACCCAAGCCGCTGCCGAGCACTGCCCCCCGCAAGCCGAACACCACGCCATCTGGGAAAAGTGCGGCTACTGCAGCCTGCTGTTCAGTTGTCCTGCACTGCCGGGCAGCCAGGTGCTGGCGATCTTTGATTCGCCGCTGGTCCACACCTTCCTCAGCCTCTCGCCGCGCCAGGGCCATGCCCGGCAAACGGTATTCCCCGGCGCTCGCACCCGCGCCCCGCCCATCGTCACGTAGACACCCACGCCACCACTGACACGGCCACCTGTTGCGCATCACCGCCACGGGCTGCGGGTCGTGTGTTTACGACTGATTGATGGAACCTTCAATGTCCAGGTTTTCTGCTGACTCACGGCTGAGCGACGCTCAGCTTTCCCTCAAGCCGGATGCTGCACGCATTCGCCTCAAACACGCCCTCGCGGTGTTCTGCGGCGCGCTGCTGGCGCCTATGGCCCATGCCGGCGAAACCGCGGCCGAGCATGCCCAACACAGCGAAGAGCTGAGCCCGACGGTGATCACCGGCATCGCTCCCAGCTCGCCACTGACCGTCGTCACCAACCCCAAGGACCCGCGCCAACCAGTGCCGGCCAGCGACGGTGGCGACTACCTGAAAACCATTCCCGGCTTTGCCCTGGTGCGCAATGGCGGCACCAATGGCGACCCGGTGCTGCGCGGCATGTTTGGCTCGCGGCTGAACATCCTGACCAATGGCAGCATGCTGCTGGGCGCCTGCCCCGGGCGGATGGATGCGCCGACCTCGTACATTTCACCGGAAACCTACGACACCCTGACCGTAATCAAGGGCCCGCAAACCGTGCTCTGGGGCCCCGGCGCCTCGGCCGGCACCATCCTGTTCGACCGCGAGCCGGAACAGTTCGGCGAGCTCGGCAGCCGGATCAACGCCAGCGTGCTGGGCGGCTCCAGCGGGCGCTTCGACAAGGTCGTGGACGCTGCCGCCGGCGGTCCGCAGGGCTACGTGCGGGTGATCGGCAACACCGCACACTCCGACGACTACAAGGACGGCAACAACGACACCGTGCCGTCGCGCTACGACAAGTGGAACGGTGACGTGGCGCTGGGCTGGACGCCGAACGCCGACACCTTGCTCGAATTGACCGCCGGCAAGGGCGACGGCGAAGCACGTTATGCCGGACGCGGCATGGACGGTTCGCAGTTCAAACGCGAGAGCCTGGGTCTGCGTTTCCAGCAGTCGAACATCAGCGACGTGCTGGAGCAAATCGAGGCGCAGGTCTACTACAACTACGCCGACCACGTCATGGACAACTACACCCTGCGCACGCCGTCCGGCACCGGGATGATGGCCGGCCCCATGGCCTCCAACGTCGATCGCCGCACCCTCGGCGCCCGCGTCAAGGCCACCTGGCGCTGGGCCGATCTGCAATTGATCAGCGGTCTCGATGCGCAGACCAACGAACATCGCCAGCGCAGCGCCATGGGCATCGACACCTACAAGGACCTGCCCTACACCAAGGACGCCGACTTCCATAACTACGGGGTGTTCGGCGAGCTGACCTGGTACGCCGCCGAGCGTGATCGGCTGATCAGTGGCGCGCGCCTGGACCGCGCCTCGGCCAAGGATTTCCGCCAGAGTATCGGCTCCGGGATGATGAGCATGCCCAACCCGACCGCCGACGATACCCGCGCCGACACCCTGCCCAGCGGTTTCATCCGCTACGAGCATGATCTGGCGGACAGCCCGACCACGCTCTACGCCGGCCTCGGTCATGCCGAGCGCTTCCCGGATTACTGGGAGCTGTTCTCGCCGAACTCGGGGCCGGTGGGCTCGTTGAATGCGTTCGACGCGATCAAGCCGGAGAAAACCACGCAACTGGACATCGGCCTGCAGTACAAAAGCCGCGACCTCGAAGCCTGGGTCTCGGCCTATGCCGGCACCGTGCATGACTACATCCTGTTCGACTACACCCCGACCGCCATGGGTACCAGCTCGCGCGCCGAAAACATCAATGCGCGAATCATGGGCGGTGAACTCGGTGCGGCTTACAACCTGACCAGCAACTGGAAAGCCGACGCCACCCTGGCCTACGCCTGGGGCAAGGACACCACCCACGACACCGCACTGCCACAGATGCCGCCGCTGGACGCGCGCTTCGGCCTGACCTACAGCCAGGACACCTGGAGTGCCGGGGCCTTGTGGCGGGTAGTCGCGCCGCAAAACCGTATCGATCAGAACAAGGGCAACGTGGTGGGCAAGGACTATGACAAGAGTCCGGGCTTCGCGGTGTTCTCCCTCAATGGCGCTTACCGCATCGACCAGCACTGGAAGGTCAGCAGCGGTATCGACAACCTGTTCGGCAAGGACTACGCCGAACATCTGAACCTGGCCGGGAATGCCGGGTTCGGCTACCCGGCCAGCGATCCACAAGCGATCAATGAACCGGGGCGCACCTTCTGGACCAAGGTGGATATGAGCTTCTAAAGGCTTCGCCGGCACCTGCGGACAATCCCGTTCGCAGGCGCCGGGTAACTCGCGAACCGACACAACAACATAAAAGATGCATAGCCGAGCGGAGTGCTAATGATGAGCCAACCTAAAGTGTCCTTCTACAACCTGGCCTGGCGCTGGCATTTTTATGCCGGGCTGTTCGTTGCCCCTTTCATGGTGATGCTGGCTTTGACCGGCACCCTCTACCTGTTCAAGCCGCAACTCGATCCGCTGATGTACGGCAACCTGATGAATGTACCGGCCGGCCATCACAGCCTCAGCGCCGACGACATGCTCAGCCGGGTGCAAGCGGCTTACCCGAAAGGTCAGGTGACCCAGTACCTGCCTGCCGTCGACGCCGAGCGCAGCGCGCAGTTTGTGGTCAAGACCGCGGACAGTGAACTCAATGTGTTCGTCGATCCGTACCGGGGCGAGATCCTTGGCGATCAGGACGCCAAGTACAACCTGCAGGCCATCGCCCGGGCGATTCACGGCGAGCTGATGATTGGCACCGTCGGTGACCGGCTGGTGGAAATGGCCGCCGGCTGGGGCGTGGTGCTGGTGGTTTCCGGCGTCTACCTCTGGTGGCCACGGGGCAAGGGCGGCGCGGGTATTTTGTGGCCGCGCCTGAGCAGTCGTGGCCGGGTGCTGTGGCGTGACCTGCATGCCGTCACCGGGTTCTGGGGCGCGACGCTGTTGCTGGTGATGCTGCTCAGCGGCATGACCTGGACCGGTTTCTGGGGCAAGACTTACTCAGAGGTCTGGAACAAATTCCCGGCCGCCATGTGGGACAACGTGCCGACCTCCGATGAGCAAGCCCGCGACCTCAATACCGCCGCTCGCCAGACCGTGCCCTGGGCCGTGGAAAATACGCCGATGCCGATGTCCGGTGATCATGCCGAACACATGGCTCACAACAACGCCAGCCATGCACCGGCGGCACCCACCGTCAGCCTGCAGGACGTCCAGGCGATTGCCGTGCAACGCCAGGTCGAGCCGGGCTACAGCATCACCTTCCCGACGACGGCCAGCGGCGTATTCACCATCGCCGTGTTCGCCGACGATCCACGCAACGATGCGACCCTGCACATTGACCAGTACAGCGGCAAGGTGCTGGCCGACGTGCGCTGGGAACATTACGGCCCGGTGGCCCGCGCCACGGAAATGGGCGTGATGCTGCATGAAGGCAAGATGTTCGGCCTGGTCAATCAACTCATTGTGTTGCTGATTTGCCTGATGATCCTGCTCAGCGCCGTCAGCGGCGTGGTGATCTGGTGGAAGCGCCGCCCACAAGGCAAGTTCGGCGTACCGCCGCTGCGGCATGACCTGCCCACCTGGAAAACCGGTGTGTTCATCATGCTCGCACTGGCCGTGGCCTTCCCGTTGGTGGGCGCTTCGCTGGTGGTGGTGTGGGTACTGGATCGGATGCTGCAGACATGGGGCAATCGACGAGTCGAGTCGGCTTCCTCTTCATCCTGAGCCGCCGAAAAATCTGCAATGGCCGGCGCTGGAAGAAGCCCGGCCATGCAACTTGTAAACTTTAATGAGGTAGAAAAATCTTGTCGCGAGCTTGCTCTCGACACTCTTTAATTCAACTTAATAACCTGCGATCGCAAACATTGACCCCCATCTTTCCTAAAAAAAGGAGGTCAACTTGATAAAGAAGATCGCAGCCTCCCTTGCATTCATTTCACTCCCCGCCCCTACCGACAACTCGCTTTACAACGGTTTTGCCGCCGGCAAGGACAATGCCCTGGCGGTTTACTTCTCTCATACCGATCCCTCGCTGAAAGCTACGGCGTAGGTATCGCCATCGTTGAAACGACGGCCGACGGCAACGTTTCCTTCAGCAAGTTCTATTACGGCCCGGAGTATGAAGGCGGCGGCCATGGCATGGAGACCTGCATCAAACAATAACCCTGCCGACCGTCGGGCGCCTTTGATCGCGCGCTCTACAACCGCCAAGCACCAATGCCGCGCACACCCGCGCACGCGGCCCCGCGAAAGCCCCATCTCGGTGCGCCGCGCGCCCTCCCTCTCGCTTCAAAGCGACATTTCCCGGTCTTTTCGCGACCGGGCACAACCCTTGCTAAAGCCCCTTCAGTAGTCCGCATCTGCCAACCCAGAAAAATTCAAAATGTTCATGGAGATCGCACAATGAAGCGTCGCAGCTTGCTCAAGGCTTTCACACTATCGGCATCGATTGCCGCGATGGGCATGACCTGGACTGTCCAGGCCGCCGAGACCATCAAGGTTGGCATCCTGCACTCGTTGTCCGGGACCATGGCGATCTCCGAAACCTCGCTCAAGGACATGGCCTTGATGACCATCGACGAGATCAATGCCAAGGGTGGGGTCAACGGCAAGATGCTCGAACCGGTGGTGGTCGACCCGGCCTCCAACTGGCCGCTGTTCGCCGAAAAGGGCCGGCAGTTGCTGACGCAGGACAAGGTCGCCGTGGTCTTCGGTTGCTGGACCTCGGTGTCGCGTAAATCGGTGTTGCCGGTGTTCGAAGAGCTCAACGGCCTGCTGTTCTACCCGGTGCAGTACGAAGGCGAAGAAATGTCGCCGAACGTCTTCTACACCGGCGCCGCGCCGAACCAGCAAGCGATTCCTGCGGTGGAATACCTGATGAGCGAGGAAGGCGGCAGTGCCAAGCGCTACTTCCTGCTGGGCACCGACTACGTCTACCCGCGCACCACCAACAAAATCCTGCGCGCGTTCCTGCACAGCAAAGGCGTCGCCGACAAAGACATCGAAGAGGTCTACACCCCGTTCGGTCACAGCGATTACCAAACCATTGTCGCCAGCATCAAGAAGTTCTCAGCCGGCGGCAAAACCGCAGTCATTTCCACGGTCAACGGCGACTCCAACGTGCCGTTCTATAAAGAGCTGGCCAACCAGGGCCTGAAGGCCACCGACGTACCGGTGGTGGCATTCTCGGTGGGCGAAGAAGAACTGCGCGGTATCGACACCAAGCCGCTGGTGGGCAACCTCGCGGCGTGGAACTACTTCGAATCAGTGGATAACCCGGTGAACCAGAAGTTCGTCGCCGACTGGAAAGCCTACGCCAAGAAACACAACCTGCCGGGGGCCGATAAAGCGGTGACCAACGACCCGATGGAAGCTACCTATGTCGGCATCCACATGTGGGCGCAGGCCGCAGAGAAAGCCAAGTCCACCGATGTCGACAAGGTTCGCGAGGCCCTCGCCGGCCAGACCTTCGCCGCCCCGTCGGGCTACACCCTGACCATGGACAAGACCAACCACCACCTGCACAAGCCGGTGATGATCGGCGAGATCCAGGCCGATGGGCAGTTCAACGTGGTCTGGCAGACCGAAGGTCCAGTACGCGCCGAGCCGTGGAGCCCGTTCATCGCCGGCAATGACAAGAAGCCGGATTATGCGGTGAAGAGTAACTGAAGCCACTGGGTGTCGGCCCCTCAGGCCGACATACACCTACTGTAGGAGCGAGCCTGCTCGCGATGAGGGCCTGACAGGCGACTTGATGGTGAATGTCAGGTCCCCTTCGCCGGCAAGCCGGCTCCTACAAGGTCCGCGCATGACCAGGACATTTGAAATGCCCACTGCCCTCTACCGATTCATTCTCGCCATCGCCCTGTTATTGCCGATGGCCGCCCACGCCGGCGACGCCGAAGACTTCGCCGCCGCCAATCCCGCGCTGCAAGCCAAACTGCTTGAAACCTGGGCCGCACAGCCCGACCCGGCGCGCATCGAACTGATCGAAGGCTTGCAGCGCGGCGAGATGAGCATCGATGGCCAGCCGAAAACCCTGCGCCTGAACAATCGCCTACGGGGTCTGATCGACACTGCCTTGGCCAGTCATCAACTGCTCGCGGCGGACGCACAATTGCGTCTTGGCGCTGCGCAGCAACTGCAGAAGAGCGCCAAACCGGCGCAGTTGCCGTTCCTCGATCAACGTCTGGCCGCCGAGCAGGACGAAGGCGTTCACGCCGCCCTGAGCCTGGCCCTGGCCAACCTGCAACTGGTCGACAGTAATCCGGCAGTGCGCCTGGCTGCCGTGCGCCTGCTCGGTGAAACCGGCGACCCACTGGCCCGCACGCGCCTCGAAGGCCTGCTGGAACCAGGCGTCGAAAGCGATGCCGGGGTGCTCACCGCCGCGCAGACCAGCCTCGGCCAGGTCAAGCGCAAGCTGCTGGTAGGTGAGTTGCTCGGCCAGGCTTTCAGCGGCATGTCCCTGGGGTCGATTCTGCTGCTGGCAGCCCTCGGTCTGGCCATCACTTTCGGCTTGCTGGGGGTGATCAACATGGCCCATGGCGAGATGCTGATGCTCGGCGCCTACTCCACTTATGTGGTGCAGTTGTTGCTGCAACGCTTCGCCCCCAACGCCATCGAGTTCTATCCCCTGCTCGCCCTGCCGGTGGCCTTCTGCGTGACGGCCGGGATCGGCATGGCCCTGGAACGCACGGTGATTCGCCACCTCTACGGCCGGCCTCTGGAAACGCTGCTCGCCACCTGGGGCATTAGCCTGATGCTGATCCAGTTGGTGCGCCTGCTGTTCGGCGCGCAGAACGTCGAGGTGGCCAACCCGGCCTGGTTGTCGGGTGGAGTGCAGGTGCTGCCCAACCTGGTGTTGCCGTACAACCGCATCGTGATCATCGGCTTTGCCCTGTTCGTGGTGGTGCTGACCTGGTTGCTGTTGAACAAGACCCGTCTCGGCCTGAATGTGCGCGCGGTGACGCAGAACCGCAACATGGCCGCCTGCTGCGGCGTGCCCACCGGGCGCGTGGACATGCTCGCCTTCGGCCTCGGTTCGGGGATCGCCGGCCTCGGTGGCGTGGCGCTGAGTCAGATCGGCAACGTCGGCCCCGACCTCGGCCAGAGCTACATCATCGATTCTTTCCTGGTAGTGGTGCTCGGTGGCGTCGGACAACTGGCCGGTAGCGTGTTCGCCGCCTTTGGCCTGGGGATCGCCAACAAAATCCTCGAGCCGCAGATCGGTGCGGTGCTGGGCAAGATCCTGATCCTCGCGCTGATCATTCTGTTCATCCAGAAACGCCCGCAAGGCCTCTTCGCACTCAAAGGACGGGTAATCGACTGATGAACCAGCCCCTGCTCATTACCGCCACGCAAAAAGCCGGACCACGGCTGACGATCGCCACGGGCATCGTGGTGCTCGCCCTGCTGCTGAGCTTGCCGCTGCTGTCGCTGTTGCCGGCCGACAGTGCGCTGCACGTCTCGGCCTACACCCTGACTCTGGTCGGCAAGATTCTCTGCTACGCGATTGTCGCCCTGGCCTTGGACCTGGTCTGGGGTTATGCCGGTCTGCTGTCCCTCGGCCACGGCCTGTTCTTCGCCCTCGGCGGCTATGCCATGGGCATGTACCTGATGCGCCAAGCCGCCGGCGATGGCTTGCCGGCGTTCATGACCTTCCTGTCCTGGACCGAGCTGCCCTGGTATTGGGCCGGCACCAGCAGCTTTCTCTGGGCCCTGTGCCTGGTGGTGCTGGCACCGGGTCTACTGGCGCTGGTGTTCGGGTTCTTTGCCTTCCGTTCACGGATCAAGGGCGTGTATTTCTCGATCATGACCCAGGCCCTGACCTTCGCCGGCATGCTCCTTTTCTTCCGCAACGAGACCGGGTTTGGCGGCAACAACGGTTTCACCAATTTCCGCAGCATCCTCGGTTTCGGCATCACCGAACCCGGCACCCGTGCCGTGCTGTTTCTCGCCACGGTGCTGCTGCTGGTGGGCAGCCTGTTCATCGGTTGGCGCCTGGCCCGCAGCAAGTTCGGCCGGGTGCTCACCGCGCTGCGCGATGCGGAAAACCGTCTGATGTTTTGCGGTTACGATCCACGCGGCTTCAAGCTGTTCGTCTGGGTCCTGAGCGCGGTGTTGTGTGGCCTGGCCGGCGCGCTGTACGTACCGCAGGTGGGCATCATCAACCCCAGTGAAATGTCGCCGACCAACTCGATCGAGGCGGCGGTGTGGGTCGCCTTGGGCGGTCGCGGCACGCTGATCGGCCCGCTGCTGGGCGCCGGCGTGGTGAACGGCATGAAGAGCTGGTTCACCGTGGCCTTCCCCGAATACTGGCTGTTCTTCCTTGGCGCCCTGTTCATCGTGGTGACCCTGTACCTGCCCAAAGGCGTGATTGGCCTGATGAAAAAAAGAGGTGAGCAATGAGAGTCACCGCGACCGCCGAGTTCATGCTCGAACCCATCCTCGAACCGAACAAGGATGCCGGCAGCAGCCGCGACGCCATCGGCCTCGGCCAGCGCACCGAAAAAGGCCTGAATACCCGCCACGGCACCATCCTCACGCTGGAGGACATCAGCGTCAGCTTCGATGGTTTCAAGGCCCTGAATAACCTCAACCTGTACATCGGTGTTGGCGAATTGCGCTGCATCATCGGTCCCAATGGCGCGGGAAAAACCACTTTGATGGACGTGATTACCGGCAAGACCCGGCCCACTCACGGCAAGGCCTGGTTCGGTGAAACCCTGGACCTGACCCAGATGAGCGAAGTGCAAATCGCCCAGGCCGGGATAGGTCGCAAGTTTCAGAAGCCGACGGTGTTCGAAGCCCTGAGCGTGTTCGAGAATCTCGAGCTGGCGCAGAAGACTGACAAGTCGGTGTGGGCCAGCCTGCGGGCGCGGCTCAGCGGCGAACAGAAAGATCGCATCGACGAAGTGCTCGACACCATCCGCCTGACTGCGTCGGCTCAGCGCCAGGCAGGCCTGCTGTCCCACGGCCAGAAGCAGTTCCTGGAAATCGGCATGCTGCTGATGCAGGACCCGCAACTGTTGCTGCTCGACGAACCGGTGGCCGGCATGACCGACGCCGAGACCGAGTTCACCGCCGAACTGTTCAAGCGCCTGGCCGGCAAGCATTCGCTGATGGTGGTGGAGCACGACATGGGCTTCGTCGGCTCGATTGCCGACCACGTCACCGTGTTGCACCAGGGCAGTGTGCTGGCCGAGGGCTCGCTGGCGCAGGTGCAGGATGATGAGCGGGTGATTGAGGTTTATCTGGGCCGATAAATCGATCTGTAGGAGGAGAATTTGAACATGCTGCAAATCGAAAAACTGCACCAATACTATGGCGGTAGCCACATCCTGCGCGGCCTGACGTTTGAGGTGAAAGTCGGCGAAGTCACCTGCCTGCTGGGGCGTAATGGCGTGGGCAAGACCACCCTGCTCAAATGCCTGATGGGGCTGCTGCCAGCCAAAGAAGGCGCGGTGAACTGGGAGGGCAAGGCCATCACCGGTTTCAAGCCGCACCAGCGCGTGCAGGCCGGGATCGCTTATGTGCCCCAGGGGCGGGAAATCTTTCCGCGGCTGACGGTCGAAGAAAACCTGCTGATGGGCCTGTCACGCTTCCCCGGCAGCGAAGCCAAGGAGGTCCCGGCGTTCATCTACGAGCTGTTCCCGGTATTGCTGCAAATGAAGCAGCGACGCGGCGGCGACCTGTCCGGCGGACAACAGCAACAGTTGGCGATCGGCCGAGCCCTGGCCAGCCGTCCGCGGCTGCTGATCCTCGATGAACCCACCGAAGGCATTCAACCCTCGGTGATCAAGGAGATCGGCGCGGTGATCAAGCAACTGGCGGCGCGCGGCGACATGGCGATCCTGCTGGTGGAGCAGTTCTACGATTTCGCCGCCGAACTGGCCGACCAGTACCTGGTGATGTCGCGCGGGGAAATCGTCCAGCAAGGTCGCGGCGAAAACATGGAGGCCGAAGGTGTACGCGGCCTGGTAACGATTTAGTCTGTAGCGTCCTGACGATAATTAGAAAATATGACTGCCCCTGCCCCTCATGCTCTATTCACGCCCAGTTGGCACGCCGAACTGCAACTCGGCTACGCCCGCTTCGGTGACAGCACCCGGCCGATCCTGCGCCGCCACAGCGGACCGCTGCGGGTGCAAAAACACCTGTACGCCGAGGGTCCGCAGGTCTGCCAGCACATCATCGTGCACCCGCCTGGCGGCATCGCCGGTGGCGACCGGCTGGACATCAGCGCCAGCGTCGAGCGCGACGCCTGGGCGCAACTGACCAGCCCCGGCGCCGCCAAGTGGTATCGCGCCAACAGCCCCGCCTATCAGCAACTCGAGGTGACGGTGGCGGCCGGTGCCACACTGGAATGGTTGCCCCAGGAAACCATCGTCTTCAGCGCAGCCCAAGCGGAACTGAGCACTTCGATCGACCTGCAGGGCGACGCCCGATTGTTTTATTGGGACGTGATTGCCCTCGGCCGCCCCGCCAGTGACGAACGCTTCGAACGCGGGCACTTTCAGTCGCAATTGAACATCCGACGCGACGGCCAGTTGCTCTGGCATGAGCGCCAACGCATTGTCGGCAACGACGGTTTGCTCGACTCGCCAATCGGCCTGGACGGTCAGCCGGTGTTCGCCACCTTGCTGGTCACCGGCGAGATCGACAGCGAACTGCTGGAACGTTGCCGTGCGCTGGATCATCCAGTACGCGGCGACCTGACCCAGTTGCCGGGCCTGCTGGTTGCGCGCTGCCTGGCCAGTGAAGCATTGCTGGCGCGCGGCTGGCTGATTGCGCTGTGGAGGCTGTTGCGCCCGGCGTTGCTGGGCCGTGAAGCACTCGCGCCACGCATCTGGAACACCTGAACATGCCCCTTTATCTGCCGACCATGGATTCTCAACGATGGACCTGACCCCACGCGAAAAAGACAAGCTGTTGATCTTCACCGCCGGCCTGGTGGCCGAGCGCAGGCTGGCTCGCGGCGTGAAACTGAACTACCCGGAAGCCATGGCCTATATCTCCGCCGCACTGCTCGAAGGCGCGCGCGACGGCCAGACCGTGGCCGAGTTGATGCACTTCGGTACGACCCTGCTGAGCCGTGAACAGGTGATGGAAGGCATCCCGGAAATGATTCCCGAGATCCAGGTCGAAGCCACTTTTCCCGACGGCACCAAGCTGGTCACCGTCCATCAACCCATCGCCTGAGATCCGCTCATGACTTATGCCATCCGCGATGCCCTGCACGCCGACCTGCCGGCGATTCGCGACATCTATAACGACGCCGTGCTCAATACGACGGCGATCTGGAATGAGCAGGCCGTCGACCTCGGCAATCGCCAGGCCTGGTTCAGTGCGCGCCAAGCCCAGGGCTATCCGATCCTGGTGATCGTCGACACCGCCGAGCGCGTGCTGGGCTACGCCTCCTTCGGCGACTGGCGGCCGTTCGACGGTTTCCGCCACACCGTCGAACACTCGGTGTATGTGCGCAGCGACCAGCGCGGCAACCGCCTCGGCCCACGGCTGATGGAGACACTGATCGAGCGCGCCAGAGGCTGCGACAAACATGTGATGGTGGCGGCCATCGAAAGCGGTAACGCCGCGTCCATCCGTCTGCATGAGCGGATCGGCTTCATCACCACCGGGCAGATGCCACAAGTGGGCACCAAGTTCGGCCGCTGGCTGGACCTGACCTTCATGCAACTGACCCTCAACCCAGGCTCAGAGCCTCCCTTCGTCAACAAGGAGTAAGCCACGATGAACGCTGCCCAACTACGCCGGGTCAACGCCGAGAGCTTTGCGCAGTATCGCCGGGGTCTTATCAACCTGCTGCTTGATGCGGTGGAGCACGGTGCGTCGATTGGTTTCCTCGCTGATTTCGATGAGACCCAGGCGCACGCCTACATCAACAGCGTGCAGGCCGATGTTGAGCACGGCAGCCTGTTGCTGTGGGTGGTGGTGGTCGACGACGAAAAAGTCCTCGCCAGCGTGCAACTGGGGCTATGCCAGAAAGCCAACGGGCGCAATCGCGCCGAAGTGCAGAAGCTCCTGGTGTTGCACCAGGCGCGCCGGCGCGGCTTGGGACAGCAATTGATGAGCACCCTGGAGCTCGCCGCCCGCCAGCATCAGCGCGGCCTACTTTATCTGGACACCGAAGCCGGTTCGGCGGCAGAGGCTTTCTATCAGGCGTTGGGCTATACCCGTGTCGGCGAGTTGCCGAACTACTGCCAAAGTCCGGCCGGCCATTACGCGCCGACCGCCATCTACTTCAAGACCCTGGGACAACCTGCATGATTCCTGGCGAATACCGGATCCAACCCGGCGAGATCGAACTCAATGCCGGTCGCCGCACCCTGAGCCTGACCGTGGCCAACCGTGGCGACCGGCCGATCCAGGTCGGCTCGCACTATCACTTTTTCGAGACCAACGACGCGCTGATGTTCGACCGCGCCGCCAGCCGTGGCATGCGCCTGAACATCCCCGCCGGCACCGCCGTGCGCTTCGAGCCAGGACAGAGTCGAGAAGTCGAGCTGGTCGAACTGGCGGGCTTGCGCCGAGTATTCGGCTTTGCCGGCAGGATCATGGGCGACCTCTAAACAACGCCTGCCCCCGTAGGAGCGAGCTTGCCCGCGATAGCGAGCACCGCGAGCGGTCTCAACCTCAATTGAATCCCAAGGCAACCCCATGAAAATCTCCCGTCAAGCCTACGCCGACATGTTCGGCCCCACCGTCGGTGACAAGGTCCGCCTGGCCGATACCGAGCTGTGGATCGAGGTCGAGAAGGACTTCACCACCTACGGCGAAGAAGTGAAATTCGGTGGCGGCAAGGTCATCCGTGACGGCCAGGGCCAAAGCCAATTACTCGCCGCAGAAGTCGTCGACACCCTGATCACCAACGCGCTGATCATCGATCACTGGGGCATCGTCAAGGCCGATGTCGGGCTCAAGGATGGGCGCATTGCGGCCATCGGCAAGGCCGGCAACCCGGATATCCAGCCCAACGTGAACATCGCGATTGGCGCCAGTACCGAAGTGATTGCCGGCGAAGGCATGATCCTCACCGCCGGCGGCATCGACACCCACATCCACTTCATCTGCCCGCAGCAAATCGAAGAGGCGCTGATGAGCGGTGTCACCACCATGATCGGCGGCGGCACCGGCCCGGCCACCGGCACCAACGCCACCACCTGCACCTCGGGCCCCTGGCACCTGGCGCGCATGCTCCAGGCCGCCGATGCCTTCGCGATGAACATCGGTCTCACCGGCAAAGGCAACGCGAGTCTGCCAGAGCCGTTGATCGAGCAAGTCAGGGCCGGCGCCATAGGCCTCAAGCTGCACGAAGACTGGGGCACCACCCCGGCAAGCATCGACAACTGCCTGAGCGTGGCCGATCAGTTCGATGTGCAGGTGGCGATTCACACCGACACCCTCAATGAGTCGGGCTTCGTCGAAACCACCCTCGCGGCTTTCAAAGGCCGGACCATCCACACCTATCACACCGAAGGCGCCGGTGGCGGGCACGCTCCGGACATCATCAAGGCCTGTGGTTTTGCCAACGTGCTGCCCAGCTCGACCAACCCGACCCGGCCGTTCACCCGCAACACCATCGACGAACACCTCGATATGCTGATGGTCTGCCACCACCTGGATCCAAGCATTGCCGAAGACGTGGCCTTCGCCGAGAGCCGCATCCGGCGCGAAACCATCGCCGCCGAAGACATCCTGCACGACCTCGGCGCGTTCTCGATGATCAGCTCCGACAGCCAGGCCATGGGCCGGGTTGGCGAAGTCATCACCCGCACCTGGCAAACTGCCGACAAGATGAAAAAGCAGCGCGGCCCGTTGCCCGGCGATGGTGCGGACAACGACAACTTCCGCGCCAAACGCTATATCGCCAAATACACCATCAACCCGGCGATTACCCACGGCATCAGCCATGAAGTGGGTTCGATCGAAGTGGGTAAATGGGCCGACCTGGTGTTGTGGCGTCCGGCATTCTTTGGCGTAAAGCCGACGTTGATCATCAAGGGCGGCGCCATTGCGGCGAGCCTGATGGGTGACGCCAACGCCTCGATTCCGACCCCGCAACCGGTGCACTACCGACCGATGTTCGCCAGTTTCGGCGGCTCGCTGCACGCCACCAGCCTGACCTTCATCAGCCAGGCCGCGCACGAGGCTGGGTTGCCGGAACAGTTGGGTCTGAAGAAGACCATCGCCGTGGTCAAGGGCTGCCGCGACGTGCAGAAAACCGACCTGATCCACAACGACTACCTGCCGGACATCGAGGTGGATCCGCAGACCTACCAGGTCAAGGCCGACGGTGAATTGCTGTGGTGTGAACCGGCGGACGTGCTGCCAATGGCGCAGCGTTACTTTTTGTTCTAGCCATACGGACAAGGCCCCAAATGCGCGCATTCGGGGCCTTGTTCACCACCTTTTTCGGTTACGGCGTCTGTTCTTCCTCCAGGTTGAGTATTTCCTGAGGAGTCAACAGATTGATCAACTTGACCTGCACGGCTTCGGCTTCGTCGCGCAGCGCTTTGTAGCGTGCGTTATAGACCTCGCTGGTCAGCGTCTCCTTGATCAGCTCAAGGTGCTCCATGCGCTCAATGATTGATTCGTAGGCCAAATCAAAGCGTGAGCGGTATTTGTCTTTGAGGTACTCGCGCCAGAAATCCCGTTGCGTAATCGAGTCGATCTCCGCCAGCGAATTCTTCAGGCTTTTGATCTGCCGCTCCGCCTCCGCCAGCTTGGGCTCGGGCACATACTGCACGCCGGTGTAATCGGCCTGAACAGGCTGTCCCGGCAAATCGAGCCGCTGTCGCAGACTGATCCGATAGGACAGGCGAACTTCAATTTGATCCAGCAGTACCAACTGCCGGCCAATTTCGCGCTTGGTCAAACCCGAGTGCATGATAATTGCCACCCGCTCGCGGATGTCCTTGAGCGCAAAGGCTTCGACCTGATCGAGACGGAACAGGCCTTTGGCCAATTTGAGCAGTTCGCGACCCGCGCCCTCCTCCCCCACCCGAGCCAGGGCTTTATGGATCTGCACCCTGACTTCCAGATCACTGAACATCAACGCTGCGCGATCACTGCAGGTCTGCGGCTCGCCGGCCGCCCTGAATAGCTCCTCGCGCAATTGCGTGTTGTCTGCCGCCGCCTCGAGAACTATCCAGACCCGAGCCTGCAGATCGCCGTAGGCTTTCCTGAACTCTGCGGATTGACTGAGCTTCTCCAGCAAACGGAAAAACTCTTCGCTTTCACTGACGCCGCGTCCGAGCTCCCCACCCGCCTCTTCTCGGTCGAGCGATTCAGTGTCGAGCCGTTGCCAGAGCTCCTTGCGCCTGGCCAATTGCGCCTCTGGTACTTCACCTAACCAGCGCTCGAGCCGCTGCGTGGAAGACGCCAGAACACCTCCTTCGGCTCCCCGTGCGGCAGGCTCATCAACCGGCCCCGGGATCAGGCCGGGCTCGTTTTCCCGCCGATAAATACGCTCCAGAATGTCCGCGTACTGCTGCACGCCCTGTGGTGACAGCGGGTTGCCGTTCAACTCGGTGATTTTCAGCAGACGGTCGATCGCATCGACTTGCTCGGGCGGCGGACTCACCGCCCATAAGGGAAACTCGGTGATCTGGTTATCGCGCAAATCCAGTTTTTCCAGCGAATTCAGCCCCATCAAACCATCAGGCCACTGGCTGATCCCGGTGCCTTGCAAGCGAATCTCGCTCAACTCGCGCATTTGACTGAAATCCGGCACGCGCTCCAACGGGTTATGGCTGAGCTGCAGTTTCTTCAGTTTTTTCAGACTCGACACTGATGCCGCTTCTTCGGCGCTCAAGCGAAGGTTATTACCGGAGAGATTGAGGCCGACCAGATTATCCATTTGACCAAGGCGCATTGGGATGTCGGCCATTCGGTTTGCGTGCAGATCCAGCCAGCGCACATCGGGAAAAGAATCGAGAAACTCGTTCGGCGCGGCCATCAGGTCCATACCGCTCATGTCGACAAACTCCACACCGCTGAAACTGGTCTCCAGAATCGGCAGCGCCCCGACCGTGCGGCCGCGCAACACCAGTTCATAGCCACGCGGGTAGCCAAAGGCGCTATAGCGGGTGCTGAGTTTGCGCCAACTGCGCTTGAGCAACTCAACCACCGCTTGTTTGTCGTGCGCGTCGACCGCAACCTCGCTGCCATCGGCCAGCGAGCGAGAGGTAGGCGATGCCAGCCACTGCCGAGTGCTCTCGAGCAAGCGCTGGTAATCCGCCTCGAAGTTGACCAGATAAAACTCACGGTCCTGCCCCAGGGTCAGCAGAAAACGACTCACCTGACCATCGGTGTAGCCGGGAAAAAGATTGCGTACCCGCGCCTCATCCGCGGCCTGCTGCGGACTCACACCAGCGCCACGCCCACTCAATGGATAGCCCAGCCGACCATCGGCCAGACGCTTTGGTGCTCTGAACCCGGGCTTGACCGGTTGCATGCCCAAGCGCGTACGCAGCTCGACAGGTGTCAGCAGATGCTGCCTGATCAAGGCTTTCAACTCAGCCCCCTGCCCCACATGCGGCAATGCTATAGCCTGGCGCTGTGCATCGGGCAAGGCGTGCTGGAGGGCGGCATAGATATCATCGGCACCATGCAAATGCCCATCGTCCTGATCGCGGGCCTCGTACCGCCCCTGCTCAACGCGCACCAGAACCTTGCGACTGGCCGCCTCTTCGGCGCCGATGCTGACCCGCAGATCGCCATTGAACTCAGCTTCACGAATTTCCAGGCGCACATCACCCGACCAACCCGGCAGCTTCTCCAGTGAATTGAGGACGAGAACTTCGGCATCGCGATTGATCAATCCCTCCAGGAACAGCCCTTCATAGGCTCGCGACAGCCGCACATCTCGCTGGAGGCTGCGCAACTCTTCGGCCAGGCGCAATGGAATGGGTTTGGTCTGCAGCCTATCGGTGAAGTTCCAGCGCGCCATTTGCCGCTGCTCGGCACGGTTGGCGCTGGCCAGGAGTTCCTCGATTGCCTGGCGCGATACGCTGGGAAAGCGTGATTGCAGCACTGTCAGTCTGGGGTCACTGCTTGAGTCGGCGACGCTAGAAAGATCATTGAAAAATTCGACTTTATGCACCTGCGCCAGCTTGACGATCTGTTCCTTCAAGCGGGCGATTTGCGTGTCCTGCTTATCGAGTGGACTGTCAGCTTTCCTTCCCAGCAGGGCGTTGGTGTCTGTCTGCTCCAGGGCATCGAGCAAGGTTTGCAACAGGCGGCCATCGGTCAGTTGCCGGGCCTGGATATTCACTACGCGAGTGATCTTTTGCGCGCCCTGCGCCGTGAGCTCCCGGACCGTTGCGGCCTGTGCGTCGAGCAGGCGTACCGCTAATGCCTCCGGCCATTGGCCGTAGCGGGTCAGGACATGCAATTGATTGATCGAATGCTCTCTGACGTCCCGTGGCTCGCCCCCCTGCAGGTCAGCGATAAAGCGTTCGACCTGGCGGTAGGCGTCAAATCGCCTGAGGGTATCGTCGAGTGCCGTGGGCGGTGCCTGGTTTTCCAGATGCATCCGGCGCAGGATACTTTCGTCGACACCGCTGACCCGCCGAACCTGCTCCAGCTCGACGTCACTGTAGTCGCTGACACGATGTCCCAGGCGCCTCATCAGCTCAGGCCCCTGCCAAGTCTGCGGGCGCTCCAGTTCGTGGCGCCAGGCGCCACTGCCGTTATGGTGCAGCTCAGGGAAATAAGCGTCCGCCTGCTCCGGGTGGGCAATTCGATACTTGCCGCTGACAGGGTCCTTGCTCACTGCATATCGCTTGTCAGCCAAGGGCAGGAATTCCTGACCGTCATGTTGCAACAACCCCAACTCATTGGGTTTGAGGTCCTCCGGCAGCGCCCCTTTGTGTTCATAGGGCGCCAAGTCGGGTTTCCATAAACGAACCTCGCCATTGGCCAGGGTGACCGGCTTCAGACTCGCAAAAAACTCCGAGCGCCCCACACCCGTGACCTGCTCGCCACTCCCGCCCCCTGCCGCCGCCATCAGCGCCAGCTGGGCGACGTTTTGCGCCACATCCATCAGGTAGGCGAATCCTTCGTCCTTTTCCCCCTGCGCCAGCGCCTCGACACCCTCGACCAATTCATCGGTCAATTGCACCGCCATGACGGCCATCATCGCCACGCCCAAGGGCGGGACAAACAACGCCACGATATTGAGCACCGACAGCGCAATCCCCAAGTAACTCAGCATCTTGTCATGCCGCGCCTGGGCATCAGCGTCCGCGGTGGACACCGCCAGACTGCTGGTATCGTCCAGCAACTTGTTCAGTTGTTGATTGACCAGGAACACCCAGTAGTTGCCAGTGACCGGCGTTTCCTCCATGGCAATCCTGGCGTTTGGGTCAGGGACTCGCACCTGCACCTTACTGCCTGACACTGCCTTGAATGGGGTCAGACGATCGTTCAGGCGCTGAAAGAAACGCGCCTTGTCCGACTGTTTGATGAACCGGCTAAAGAACTGCTGATAGGCCGGATCGCGCAGTTTCTCGCGTAACGCCAGGTGAAACTGCTGCGCAGAGGCGTACTCCTTGATAGGACTCACCGGGTCATGGGGAATGTAGACAATCAGCCGCTGCACCACGTCGCTGGCGATACGCTGCGGGCCGATCAGCAGCACCCCGCTCAAGTCGGTGTCACCCAGCAGGCGCAAGCCATTCAATTGAACCGGCTTGCCATCCAGCACCAGGTGAGGCGCCTGGTTCTTGACCTTGTGCAACAACGTATAAACATCATCTCCGTGAATATCGCCCTGCAGTCGGGCCAGTTCGATTGCGGTCGCAAAAGTGTCTTGCTGGCTGAGTTTGATACTGGCTTGCAGTTGAACTTCATCAGCGCTGTTACCCATACCCAAAACCGAATTGACATGGGCTTGATACTTGGCGCCCAGATCCAACTTTCGACACAACCCGGCAAATTGCTCGGCACTGAATGGCAACTTGCCCTGGGGTGACAGCAACAAAACAGTGCCCACACTGCGAGTGCTGCCATAGATGGCTGTTTCGTCGTCTTCGGTGAAGTTGTGCAAGGCCGCATCCAACAGACTGCTGGACAGTTGAATGGCATCGGAAAGGGGCTGGGGATTGGCGACCTTGTGACGCAAGACAGTGCGATCTACATCCACCGTGATCTTGAACTGCTCAACAATCGCGGCTTGCAATAACGGGCGAGCGAAAGCCTTGACCTCTTGCAGGCCGGCCAACACCTTATCAACGCTGCTTTGCGAGGAGAAACCCTGCTGACTGCTGGTTTTGAACGCCTGCTTATGCGCGGCAGAAGCCTGGGCGTACCCGTAGGGGATCTTCAGTCCAACCTTGCGCAAATCGCGCTGCCTGTGCGGTGTTGCGCTGACCAGCCAGGGCGGAAGTTTGTCTTTGACAAACTGGTAGTGTCGCCCCTTGTCCGCGAATGATGAAGCCGGGGCATCACCCACAGAAGTTACACCTGATAAAGCCATATGTCGGACACTCATGCTTATTTAATGAGCGCCCAACCTAGCAAACATCCGTCATCTTTAATAAATCAAATACCCAACTAATAGCGACGCAAATATCACCCAAGCCGTCAAAGTTTCAAATATATAAAATATATATATAACGCACAGCCGACACTTAAAAAACCCTCAACTCACACTCGGCCACGCTCAGTTTCATAGCACCACCAAGCGCGCCAGTCGCTGTTTAAGCATCTGATTCTCGGAACGCAGTTGCTGGACTTCTTCCAGCAGGTTGAGCGCCAGGGCGACGCCCTCCCACTCCAGCTCCAGATCGCGCCGCAGCTTGGCGGCGCGTTTGGCCAGCAGCAGTTCATAATCGTTGAAGCGCCAGTCCTGGGGCTGTGCCCCCTGGGGTTCGAGGATGCCGTGTTCGACGATTTCGATCACGTAGACGGCCGGTAGATCGGTCGCCTCACAAAATTGCGCCATGTCCAGTTGAACGATCAGGGGGCTGCTCATAGTCAGTGTCTCCAGTTTTCTGGAACCGAATGTTCTCGATCAAAAATGCTCGCGTGGGTTGAACGCGGCTTTCTTCGCCAATTCCTGCCACAAGGCCTTGACCTCGTCGTCGGCGGTTTTCGGCATCACGGCTTTGAGCTGCACAAACAGGTAGCCGCGCTCACCCGCCTTGTTCAACAGGCCATGGCCCTTGGCGCGCATGCGCTGGCCGTTCTGGCTGCCTGCCGGAACCTTGAGGTTGATCTTGCCGGTCAGGGTTGGCACGGCCACTTCGGTGCCCAGCGCCAGCTCCCACGGTGCCAATGGCAACGTGATGATCAGGTTTTCGCCTTCCACATCGAATTTCGGATGCGGCGCAAAGCGAATGGTCAGGTACAAGTCGCCATTGGCGCCGCCACCGATGCCCGGTGCGCCCTGGCCTTTCAGGCGGATGCGCTCGCCATCGGTAACCCCGGCCGGGATCTTCACGTTCAGGCTTTTACTGGTATTGCTGACGTGTTGCCCGGCGGCGTTGTACTGCGGCACCTGGAAACTGATCTTCTTCGACTCGTTGGACAGGGTCTCTTCGAGAAACACCGCCAGCTCCATTTCCACGTCCTGCCCTCGCCGTCCGGCGCTGCGCCCGGATTGTCCGCCACCGAAGCCCGGGCCCCGGTTGCCAAAGATCGAACTGAAAAAGTCCGAGAAGTCGCCTGTGTCCTGACCCCCACCAAAGCCGCCACGGCTCTGCCAGCCCGGAGGTCCCTGAAAAGGTTGCCCGTGCTGGCCGTAACGCCGCAGGTCGTCGTATTCGGCGCGTTTGTCAGCACTTTTCAGCGCTTCATAAGCCTCAGAGGCGTCCTTGAACTTGGCCTCGGCATCCTTTTCCTTGCTGACGTCAGGGTGATATTTACGCGCCAGCTTGCGATAGGCGGCTTTGATCGTCTTGTCGTCAGCGGTCGGTTCCACACCGAGAATCTTGTAATAGTCTTTGAAGTCCATCGCGGGAATCACCATCCGTTATCGATATCGCGCCGCCTGCCAGCATGCGCTCGTGAGCTGCAGCAGGCTTGACCGATCTCAGGATTGTGACCGGACAGCGCGTCAGAAGTTTATCGGCAGCCGCACGAATCAGCTGATCGCGCCGTGGCTGCCAAGCCATGCCTGTAAGTTTGGGGAGCAAGGATAGTCTTTCAAGGCATTTAAAGCCGAGATTTAGCGGATAGTCGGCCTTCGATTCTGCGGCGCACTGGCATACACTGCGCGGCCGTTTTTTAACCGGAACCTGAAAGACATGAACAATGCATCTCCAGCCCGTGCCTTGGGTATCGACTTTGGCACGTCCAACTCCACTGTCGGCTGGCTCCGCCCCGGCGTGGAAACGCTGATTGCGCTGGAGGACGACAAGATCACCTTGCCGTCGGTGGTCTTCTTCAATATCGAAGAACGCCGCCCGGTGTACGGCCGGCTGGCGCTGCACGAGTACCTGGAAGGTTATGAAGGGCGCCTGATGCGTTCGCTGAAAAGCCTGCTCGGCTCCAAGCTGATCAAGCACGACACCAGCGTCCTGGGTACGGCGATGCCGTTCAAGGACTTGCTCGGACTGTTTATCGGCCAACTCAAGAACCGCGCCGAGGCCGCCGCCGGTCGGGAGTTCGAGCAGGTGGTACTGGGTCGGCCGGTATTTTTTGTCGATGACGATCCGGTGGCCGACAAGGAAGCCGAAGACACACTGGTGGAAGTGGCGCGCAAGATCGGCTTCAAGGACGTGTCGTTCCAGTTCGAACCGATCGCCGCGGCATTCGACTACGAGTCGACCATCGATAAAGAAGAGCTGGTGCTGATCGTCGACATCGGCGGCGGTACCTCCGACTTCTCCCTGGTGCGCCTGTCGCCAGAGCGACGGACTGTGGATAACCGCCAGGACGACATCCTCGCCACCGGCGGCGTGCACGTCGGCGGGACCGACTTCGACAAGCAATTGAGCCTGCAGGGCGTGATGCCGCTGTTTGGCTACGGCAGCCGAATGAAGAGCGGCGCCTACATGCCCACCAGCCACCACATGAACCTGGCGACCTGGCACACCATCAACTCGGTGTACTCGCAAAAGTCCCAGTTGGCCCTGGGCAGCATGCGCTACGACATCGAGGACACCGGCGGCATCGACCGCCTGTTCAAGCTGATCGAGCAGCGCGCCGGGCATTGGCTGGCGATGGAAGTGGAAGAAACCAAGATCCAGTTGACCCATGCCGACAACCGCCACGTAGCGCTGGATCGCATCGAGGCGGGCTTGGCCGTAGACCTCGGCCGGGGACTGTTCGAGTCAGCCATCGACGGCTTGCTGGATCGGGTGCGCGGCAGCGTCAGCCAACTGTTGAGCGACGCCAATGTGCGCGTTGACCAGGTCGATACGGTGTTCTTCACTGGTGGTTCGAGCGGAATCCCGGCGCTGCGCAACAGCGTGTCGGCGATGCTGCCAAACGCTCGACATGTCGAAGGCAACATCTTTGGCAGTATTGGTAGCGGCTTGGCGATCGAGGCGGCCAAGCGTTACGGCTCCATGGACTGATCCAGCGGATCAAACCATCCCCACCTGCTTCAACTCGCTCTTCAAGTACGCGTAATAAATCGGCCCTGCCACCACCCCTGGCAGGCCGAACGCGGCTTCGAATACCAGCATTGCCAGCAGCAACTCCCACGACTTGGCACTGATCTGCCCACCCACGATCCGTGCGTTGAGGAAGTATTCCAGCTTGTGGATAAAGATCAGGTAGCCCAGCGCCGCCATTGCCACCCAGATCGATAACGACAGGCCGACAATGGTGATCAGGGTGTTGGACATCAGGTTGCCGATCACCGGCAGCAGGCCCAGCAGGAACGTCAGGACGATCAGGGTCTTGGTCAGTGGCAGGTGAATGCCGAACATCGGCAGGATCAGCGCGAGGAAGATCCCGGTGAAGAAGGTGTTGAGCAGGGAAATCTTGATCTGCGCAAAGACGATGTTGCGGAACGCCTGGACCAGCAGGTGCAGGCGGTCGAACAGGGCGGCGGCCAGGGGTTTGCGCTTGGTCACGTCCGGCACCCGCTGCAGGGCGATGATCGCGCCCAGCACCATGCCGATCAGCAGCGTGACGAACATGTGGGCGGCATCCTTGCCCACCAATTGCAGCTCGCTCAGGTGTTTGCTCAACCATTCGCCGATGGCCACGCGAAATTCGGCGGCGCTGGCGGGCAGGTAGGCATCGACAAACGGCGGCAACTGACCGCGCGCCTTATCGACCACGCCCATGAATTTGTCCAGTGAGGCGCCGGGGTTTTCCGCTTCATGCAGGAGAAAGCTGAAAGCGCCGGCAAAGATCAACGCCAGCACACTGACCACCAGGGTGCCCAGCAACGCCACCGCCAGCCAGCGTGCCCGCCGCCCTTCGATCAGGCGCTGTAATTGCGGGGTCAGCATGTTGACCAGTTCGTAGACCAGCAACCCGGCCAGCAGGCTGGGCAGCAAGCGCAATGGCAGGACCAGCAGCAAACCACCGAAAATGATCACCCAACTGACCAACAGCAACACGTGACGCTGAGAAAACGTTGGCATACAGCCTCAAAACAAACAGCGTGAAAGGATTGGCAGTCTGCCAGCGTTCGCGTCTTGAAGCGAGTACACCGCAGACTGCACAGAGCATGCCCCGGCGCCAGGTGGCTTACTTTTTCTTCAGACAGTCACTCATGAAGGTCTTGCGCGCATCGCCGGTCAGCGCCTGGGTGGCAGCCGTGGCGTTGCAGGTTTTCATTTTCTGCTGCTGCGGGGTCAGCGCCTTGGCGTCGTTGGCGGCCGGGGTCGCCTTGAGGCAATTGCTCATAAAGGCTTTGCGCTCATCACCCTTGAGGGCCTTGGTGGTGGCGTCGGCGTTGCAGGTGGTCATTTTGTCCTGCTGCGCCGTGGCGGCAAAGCCCTGGGCGCACAGCAACAGGCCGACCATCAACAGCGGGATACGCAACATCTTCATGACATGTTCTCCTGATTACTGCGCCGACCGGCGCAGCTTGCACTGGAGTGTAGACAAAGCCTGTTACACCTACAGCTCGGTAGCGATCAGGGGCAACAGCTTTGTGGCCCCTGATCCTGCGCGTCACTTCTCGGGGTTGAGCGCGGTCAAGTACTGGCCGTAAGCGTCGATTCGCCGCTCAATCACCGCAGCGTCATGCCGCTGGAAGGAAACAGCTTGCCCCTGCGGCTCCGCGTATGTGCTGCCCAGCTCTTCCAATGAGGTCCATTGGGCATACGCGCCGTTCAAATGCAGTTTGGGGACCTTGATCGACCTCAAGGTCGAATCATCCGTACCGCGCGGAGGAAGCACCGCCGGCCCAGGGGCAGCATCGTCGATGAAGCTGTACTCGGCGATGGCAGGTCCTGGGGGGAGGCTTATCACCGGATTCTCTATGTCATATTTGAAGTAGCACTCGCTGGCGAGGTGGGCGGCGGGAAACTCTGGCCAGGAGTCAGCGACAACCAATTGCTCTTTTGGCCCCTTCAAGTCACCGATAACGACGAATTGATGGTCATATCTAGGCGCTTTGACAATATGAATCGCACTGTCACGGGGTTGGCTGGCCAGGATCGAGAAAGTCACTTTCGAATTTTCCGAACAGTTGCCACCCTTGATTTCAATCGCCCCCCTGGCCGCTTCGGCGATGGTCAGATTGGCGGTGGGCAATCCTGTCGCCAGATCGATTTTCCTGAGGTTTTTCAGCTTGGCGATAGCCGAGCCGCCTTTCTCCCAGATACTCGGCTTCTGATTGCCAGACAAGGGCAGCAGCTCCCTGCTGCGTTCGATCGTGCGCTGCGCCAGGCGCAGGTTGGCCATGGTTTGCGAGTCCACTTCAATGATCGGAGTAGGCGTTACCGGGTCTTGACCTAACAATTCAGCATAGTCAGCCAAGTTAGCTTTGACGTCCGCCGGGCCCTCGCCTTCCCGTACAGAATCGAGCAGCGCCTGATACTCGGCTAATCGTCCGGTTGCCTGCAGATAACGCCCGGTTTGGGCCAAGGCGCGTTGTTCAGCGGCCAAGGGAATGGTCGGACGCCGTAACAGGTTATCCAGCAGCTCGGAGAATTTCTCCGGCGCCAACAAGCCGCGCAACTCGGGTAAAGACTCAATGCTCTGCCTGAGAATGACCATATCCAGGGTATCCGTCACCCCTTCAACGTAGGCCGTCTCCAGGTTGTTAAGCCCATCAATCCCAAAGCGCTCATGGACCAAACTGATCGCCTGGCGATAATTGGCCTCTATCGCCGGGGGTATCTGTGCGTTGCCATAAGCATAAAAAAGCAGGTGATCGCCGGAGATATTCAGCATTTCCGCGTCTGACAACGGCCTGACATCCCCCGGAGCGCCTCCTCGCAGACGCAACAGGCGTGGGTCATAGGGCGGTGGCGCAGTCTCGGGATAGCGACCCAACACCTGTGGCAATTTTTCACGCGCCAGCAAGTGTCCGCGAACGGCCTGTTTGAACCCTTGCATCTGATTGCGAGCGAACCCCAGGGTCATCAGATCAACATCCGGCAAGGCCAATAAAATGGCCCCGTGAAAATCATTGCGCTCCCCCAGCACGACTCCCTGCTCATCTGACACTTCAAAACCGCCATCCGCGCCGAGGACGATCGTGCGTTGGAGTCGAGCCTCCTGTGGACCGATGCTGTCCAGCAGTTGCCCTTCTGCGCCATAACGCCTGACTTGAATAAGCAAATCCTTTGGCCAACCCGGCAGATTTTCCACGGAGTGCAGCACCAGCCTGTCGGTGTCGAAGCTCTCGACCGAGGCCAGATAAATCCCCTCGTAAGCCCGCGTGACGCGCACCTCCTCCAGGGCAAAGCGCGCCAGCCCTTCGAGCCGCGCAGGCAGACGCCCGCCGGCCACGGCCTGCAACTCCACAGGACTGGCGATGGCCAGCAACTCCTGGGCCACCGCTCCTGGCAAGCCCGGCACCTGATCGCGCACCCACTGAATCGACGCGCCCCATTGCCGCTCATGCGCCGCATAGCGGCGCTCGAACAAATGACCGCGCTTGTACACCGCCCGCTGTGCCAGCTCCGCCCTCAGCGTTTGCGCATTCGCTTGCGGTGTCAGCGTCGAGGCGCCCAGCTCACGCACAATCAACTGCTCGATTTGCTCTTCGCTCAGATGGGCTAACAGGGTTTGCAGCAAATCCTGATTCAGCAACTGGTCGGCATAGACCCGCTCACGTGGCGCGCTGGACGAACCCAGTTCGCCAAGGACGGTCCGGCCATCTGCGGCAAGCACCTGAACCCTTCGTTCACTGGGCCACAAGCCGTCGAGCAATTGCAGTTGAGTCGGGATATCGGCCTGCAAGTACTCCTCAGGCCGGGAGCTGGCGATCTGCTCACAGAACGACTGCAGCGAGCGATCAATGTGCATGCGCGTCAGCGTGTCACTGAGCAGCGGCAAGGGCGGTTCGTTATTGGCATACATGCGGCGCATCGCCGAGATCGGTGAATCACTGATCGTGCGAATGGCCGGGCCGGCATCCTGCAAGCCGTCGACCTCAGGCCCAAGGCGTGCCATCAAGGTTTGCTCATTCCACTGCGACGGTCGTTCACCCTCAATCACGAAAGCGCCTCTACCGTTATGGTGCACCAGCGGTTGATAAGCGTCGGGACGCTGCGGATGGACGAGCCGAAGCTGATTTTTCTGAGGATCACCCTTCAGTTGATAATGAAGGTCATCCAGACGCAGCACCGCCTTGCCCTGATATTGATGCAATCCTCGCTCGTCTGGTTTCGATTCGGCAGGCAGACTCAGGTCGTGTTGATAAGGCTCGAGGTTTCGCGTCCAGAGCCTTTCCTTGCCGCTGCTCAGCGTCACCGGCACGGCGCTTTCGATCAAGGGTGACAGCACCAGTTTGGCGCCAGCGAATGCGGCGCCGAAAGCGGCAACCTGCGCCAGGTTCTGCACCACGCCAATCAGGTGTTCGCCCGCTTCGGCGTACTGCCCTTCGGAGAGGTCGACCACGCCTTCCACCACCTCACTGGTCAATTGATAGACGGTGTAGGCCAGCATCACCTCGCCCAGAAAGGGCACAAAAGGCGTCACCACCATCAACGCGGCCTGAAAAACCTCGGAGAGGATGTTTTCCAGGTCGTCTATCCAATGCCAGTAGGCCTCGTCGTCGGCATCGGCGGTGGAGATCAGCAACTCGCGAGCATCGCTGAAAACTTTGTTCAGCTGTTGTTCATAGAGATACTCCCAGAGATCCCCGCGGAAGCGCTGGATGTTGTCGTCTCCAAAGGCCAGTACACCAAAATGCAGCCTGGGCGACTCTACCGGCGTCTCCCGCCAACTGGGCACGTTGGATCCGGGCTCGTACGGGTGCCAGATCACCTTATTCAGCCGTTGCCGGAGATTGGCAAAGAAGTGACCGCGTTGACGGTGAGCAACGAATCGACTGAAAAACTGCTGATAGCTCGGCTTGCCGCCGGTCGGTGCCGAAGTGTCGCGAAGTTTGCGGGTCAGGTCATTGAGGAACTCCAGGGAAGAAGGGTACTCCTTCAACGGGTGTTCCGGGTCGTGCGGCACGTAAGCAATGACTCGCCGGTTGCCACTCGCCGGGGCCTGCAAATCGGGAGCGATCAGCACGATCCCGAACAATCGCGAGTCCATTATCTGCAAGTTGTAAAAACGCACGGGGGCGCCGTCGAGAAACAAGTTTTTATGACCGTTATACAAACCATTGGCCACCCGATAGGCGTCAGGGCTGATGTGGTCTCTCAATCGAGCAAGTTCCAGGGCGGCCTTGAAAGCACAGCGATGGCTTTCAATAACACGAAGTTTCACCACCCTTACGGAAAACGGGTCGGAAACATTCATGTATTCATTGAGATAGTCTTGATACTGCTTGCCCAGGTCCAATGTTCGGCACAGTTGCGTGAACTGCCTGATGCTCATGCTCTGGTCAATCGGCTTTATCTCATAACGCCCGTCAGCCGACGGCCGCCCCATATAATTCGAGTCGCGGAATTTGTCTGACGCGGAGAAGTTCTGCAACGCGGCATCGAGCAGGGAAAGGGTTTTCCCGACACCGCCGCGGTACAACTTCACAAAGGTCTCCTTGACGTCGACATCCACCCCATACATTTCGATGATTTTCTGGCGAAGCCGTGGCTCACCGAAGGCATAGGCGTCCTGGAGTTCGGCAAACATCTTGTCGACGGCGGTCTGCGCCGACCAGCTGGCGCTGATCGCGCGCCTCAGATCGGCCTGTTCGGCTTCGGAAAGTGTCTTGGCCCAATCAGGCAAGACGATTCGGCTGGTCTGTAAAGACGCCACGCGCGCAGGGTCAGCCTTGGCCAACCAGACAGGAACAGCTTTCTTGAAAAAATCGCGGTGAATGCTGACTGGCGAGCCCATGCCCGCTAATACATCTTTATTTGAAGTTGACGACATTGAACAATACCCGCTTGAAATGAATTGAGCGGGTCCTTCTACGTAGACAGTGGCCCAATCAACACCACGAGCTACGCCCATTAACAGCGACTACTGCCTACCGTAAAAGACCCCGGCAAACCCTACAGCGCTCAAATCAGTGCAGATGAAGTTAGATTCCGACAATGACGTAAGACTTGTCTAATCCTGAGCGGTGATTAGTTTAATTCCGGGTTATTCAAAGAACTTTATAGCGACGGTAGTACTCCGGCGTACACCCTGCCTGACGCTGGAACATGGCAATAAACGCCGATGCGCTGCTGTACCCCATGTCGAAGGCAATTTCCTGAATGCTGCGAGTACTGTCCAGTGCCTCGATCGAGGCGACGAATCGCAACCGTTGGCGCCACTGGCCAAAGCTCATGCCTAATTCTTTGACGAACTGCCGAGCCAGGGTCCGTTCGCTGACATGAATCCCGTCAGCCCACTGCGCCAGGGTCCGGTTATCACCGGGCGCCGCTTGCAGGGTTTCCAGAATGCCCAGCAGTCCCGCGCTGCTGGCATAAGGCAGGAAACCTTCATGCACCGGTGCCTGTTGCAGTTGGTCGACCAGGACCTGCGCCAGACGGGCGTCGGCGGCATGCTCAGGGATCTTGACGTCACGGCCGGCAAAGTCCTGGAGGATCGCCTTGATGATGTCACTGATGACCAGGGTGCATCCCTGCCCCGGCAAATCGCGGCAGATCGACGGCGCCAGGCAGACCGCCCGGTAGCTGATCGGTTGATCACTGTAAAAACTGTGTTCGGTCTGCGGCGGCACCCACACGGCGTACTGCGGTGGCGACATGAAGCGCCGCCCGGCGACTTCCATGTGCAAGACACCATGGGCCGAATATTCCAGGGTGCCCCACGGATGGCGATGCGCAGAAGCAAAACGGTGTGCGTCGAAATCGGCGTAGCGAAAGTACACCGGGGCCGGCAGTTCGCTGAAATCCAGCACATCAATGGGCTGACGGGGCATGTTGTCCGTATGCATAGGTTGTTTGTCTGGTTTGAAGTATAAGCATTGAACCAGACAACGGATAATCACCCTTCATCAATGCTCTGGTTTTCCCCATGCAATACGCGTATCCGCTGCTGGCCATCTTCATCTGGGCGGGCAACACCGTCATCACCAAAATGTCGGCCGGGGCGATTTTCCCCGCCGAGATCGGTTTCTATCGCTGGCTGCTCGCTGGCCTGCTGTTCACCCCGTTCATGCTCAAACCCGTCATCAGCCACTGGCCGCTGATACGCCCCAGCCTGGGCAAGATTTTCATCCTCGGCGTGCTCGGTATGGCGGTGTATCAGAGTCTGGCGTACTTTGCCGCGAGCCTGACCACGGCCACCAATATGGGCATCATCCTGTCGCTGATGCCGTTGATGTCGCTGGCAATGGCCATCATCAGCCTTGGCCAGCGCTTGACCGCTGGCGCCCTGGTCGGTGCGCTGCTGTCGTTCGCCGGCGTGCTGGTCGTGGTGTCGTCCGGCAGCCTCGGCACGCTGCTGGAGCATGGGGTCAACCTGGGTGACGCGATGATGCTGATCGCGACCCTGGCCTATGCGGTCTACAGCACCCTGCTGAAGAAATGGCAACTGCGCTTGCCGCCCCTGGTGCTGCTGTACCTGCAGGTGCTGGTGGCGGTGGTGGTGCTGTTGCCGTTGTTTGTCATCTCGGACAAGGTCGGCCCGACCCTGCACAACATTCCGCTGGTGTTGTACGCCTGCCTGCTGGCCTCGATGGTTGCGCCACTGGCGTGGATGCAGGCCGTGGTGCGCCTGGGCCCAAGCCGCACTACGCAGTTCTTCAACCTGCTGCCATTGCTCACCGCACTGATTGCCGCTGTGGTGCTGCATGAGCAGCTTGCGCTGTTCCACTTGGTGGGGGGCGCCCTGACCCTGGGCGGAGTGATTGTCTCGGAGCGCTGGACCCGGGTCCTCGGTCGCGCCTAAACCCCCGCCGCTTTCAAACGCTGCGCGTGCTCGACAAACAAGCGCACCGGATCGGCGCCCTTGCCCACCAGCCCCAGCGATTGGTTGACGATGTCGAAGTGATCCAGCGGGAAGTCATCGCCGATAACCGTGCCCAGGTGCGAGCTGTAGCGCCCGACCATGCCATCGCACTGCCCGGCCTCGCGCACGAAGGTGCGGGCAAACAGGCGGCAACTGCGGTTGCTGCCATCGAACAGGTTGCCGCCACGGTCGGTCTTGCCCGGCTGCAAGGTGCCCGACCAGGAGTAATAGCGCACGCCGTTGACCTCTTCGGCGCCCTGCCCGCCCCAGGTCTCGGGCAGCCCCTGTGGATAATGCTGGTTGAAGAGCGCCACGCCGGCGCTGGTCAGTGAGTTGTGGGAAGCGTGGACGTCTACCGGCCACTTGCGCACGTGATGTCCGGTTTCCAGCAGCCCAATCAGCCAGGCGACCACGTTCAACACGCCACTCAAGAATCGCCCCTTGGCACTCTCGGGCGGGTAGTGGCGATGCAGGTAGTCCGCCAATTCCGAGCCATGGTTGGGACCGGCGACCGAGGTCACCGATGCCACCAGGTCGGGCCGTTTGGCGGCGGCATAACGAGCGGTCAACGAGCCTTGGCTATGGCCGATCAAATTGACTTTATCTGCGCCGGTTTCCCGCAGGATCGACTGGATCTGCAGCAGCAGCTCTTCACCGCGCACCTCGTTGGAGTTGACCGGCGACACCTGCACAGCGATCACATTGGCACCGCCACGGCGCAAGGCCGGGATGATGCCGTACCAGTACGGATACAGCACCAGACGCACAAATCCGAGCATGCCCGGGACCAATACCAAGGGGTAACGCGTCGCGGTGTCCTGCGTCATGGACAGACTTCCTTGTAGTGGGCGTTCCAGCATCGTCAGGGCTGATGACAGCTTCACGATCAGTCTATGACAACGAAAAATCCGATAAAACTTTTCCTACGGCCCGCCACTCACACCTAAAGAACACGCCAATAGAGCGTATGCCTGCCGAATCAGCCCGAGGAAACCGAAATGAGTGACATCCAGTTATCCGATGTAAACACCCTGCGCCAGCGCGCCCGCATCCACGTCGAGAACGGTGCCGTGACTGAAGGCTACAGCGCCAATCGCGAAGAGGTGCTACGCCTGCTCAACGAATCGCTGGCCACCGAATTGGTCTGCGTGCTGCGTTATAAACGCCACTACTTCATGGCCGAAGGCCTGAAAGCCGCAGTCGCCGCCGACGAGTTCCTAGAGCACGCCACCCAGGAAGCCCAGCACGCCGACAAACTCGCCGAGCGCATTGTGCAGTTGGGAGGCGAGCCGGAGTTCAATCCCGACTTGCTGTCGAAAAACTCCCACGCCCAATACGTGGCGGGCAACACCCTCAAAGAGATGGTCTACGAAGACTTGGTCGCCGAGCGTATCGCGATCGACAGCTACCGCGAGATTATTCAGTACATTGGCGAAAAGGATCCGACTACGCGGCGGATTTTCGAAGACATCCTGGCTCAGGAAGAAGAGCATGCGGATGATATGGCGGATTTGCTGAAAGGATTGTAGGGGTTGGAAAAGCCTTGTTGTGGTGCACCACAACAAGGCCAGCAGTCAAAGCAGACCGACAAACTTGTCATCAGCAGGCGTGGATCCCAGGCTGAGCACTTTTTTATTGAGTGCATCCAGGAGTTGCTCCAGCACCAGCGTGCGAATCCCTCCTTTTTCATAGGCCTCACTGTTCATTGAATATTGCGTAAAGTCTATGCGCAGATTATCCACCGCCTCAAAAGGCTGGTTGAAAAAGCCAGCGCCAACCTCCTCATTGGTTTTGAAATGAATAAATACCGAGTGGATACTCGCTGCTGCGCCGAGCAAATTAACCCGCAGCACAACCTGTGAGGCCGGGGCGCCCTCTTCCCCGCTGTTTTGCAGTACCGTAGCCGCCCTAAGCGCCTTCCAACTTCCATGTTCCGTCGATAACTGCTCGACACCGGCGACTACCGACTCAAAGTCTTGCGCAGGACCGCCACCCAGAACGGGGTAGAGTTTCTCCTCAAGCAACTTACTCAGAACAAAACCCGCACCATCCTGTTCAACTACAATCGTTCGATCGTGCTCTCGATTCCATTTGAGATTAAGCAAGGCCTTATTATGTCGCGCACTCCAACTTTGCGCCTCAGCAAACACATTGAATTTTGATTTTGCGTACAGAGAACAATAGAGCAACGCACGAATAACATCACCTTGATACGATGATGAAAAACCTTGCGGAACATACACCAGCCCACCGTCTACGAGTAACAGGTCATCCTTTCCCATAAACATCTCCAGAGAAGCAAGTGCGGGCTAAACCACTAGCCCGCCTGCAACTTCAACTATCTGAATCATCGTAGCTCGCGAGCTTGGCCGACTTGAAGAAGGCCTCACTGTTCGCACCCAACGCTTCAAGAATCCAGTCCCTGACCCGCTCATGTTCGTCTATATTAAGTTCGATAACCGCAGCGGCTTTTTTCATTTTCACTTCGGACATGTTCCATTTCCAGAACCAGGCCCCACCCTGCTCTGTCTTCAGTTCACAGTCCATTGCGAGCAACGCGCTAATGGCCGTTCCCTTGGCTGATGACAGGCAGGGAACGATCCGAAAATCGGCGTCTTTACCGCTTTTACTGTTCTTGTCAAACAATGTGATCAGTCCATCGTTGGACTTTATCGTCCCGAAGGCGTCGCCCAACAGCTTCAACATTGCCGCTTTGTTGGGCCCGGCAACGGCACCGATAATATCCAGGACAATGGACTCCATGGTTATACTTTTCTGCTTGACGGTATGACTGGCATACTTATAGCCGGTGGTGGACCAGCCACAATATTTCATGGCAGTTGCATACTTGGCGTGCCACCTCATTGGCGTTTCGGCTTTGTTGGCATTACCGTCGGCGTACCGCTCTGCATAGGTGATACTGTCTCGTGCCGCTTGCGCGATGTCGCCATCAAGATTATCGGCAAAGGCAAGTGTGACTGGTTTGTCGTCACCCACAAGCAGCAGGCCGCCTTCTTCTTTGACGCCTTCCTCCTTGAGACCTTCATCTTCCCCTGCAAAGGACCTGATAGTCCTGGAAGCATGAAAGGGTGCAAGTACAGCACTATCAAAAAACGCAATACGCTCTTCGATACCGGGCATAAGATTGCTCATTTAAATATCCTTACTCAAATGATAGTTGGTTTCTGAACAACAGCCAAATGACTGTCACCCACAAACTAAACAAATACAATCACCGACACCAACGCACATTTACAACAACAAATTACCAAGCACTTAACAAACCTCGCACTTCACCCGCATGGAGCGCATCCAGTCCGTTATCAGCGCCCATTCAACGTCATTTGTTTTTCCAGCACAGTGATTATGCAGCTTCTTACCCCTTCACCGTCTTCGGCGCCTTCCCCATCTTCATCTGCTCCAACAGCGGCGCGCACTGATTGGCTTCACCGCCACTGGGTGCCACCAGCGCCAGCAGCCCGGCCGCCGGTCCCGCAATGACACCCAGCGCAACCATCCCGGCACCGCGTAGCATCAAGGGCACCGACTTGACCCCGGCATCCGGCTTGATGAATTTGCCGCGCACATACAAGGGTGAACGCAAGGAAATCAAACGCCATCCCTTGGACTCGGGAGTGATGGTCAAGTCCAACTGTTCGGTGGCCATATTGGCCGTGCCATCGATGTAGATAACTGCGTTCTCGGTGTCGAACACGAACAAACGCGAGGTGGCCAGGCCATCCTTGATACCGAAATCGGCGGCCGCACAATTGATCTTCACGTCCTTGTCGCCAAAGATCTTGCCGACCACATAGTTGCCCACGTTCAGCCCGGCCAACTCCATCAACTCGCGGCTGATTGCCCCGTCATTGATCAACATCTTCAGATCGCCATTGGCACTCCCCAACAACGCCGCCACCGAGTTGCCGCGACCACTAATATCGGCATCGCCGTTAAGTTCGCCGAAGCTGGTTTTCATCGGTTCAAAGGTCGGGAACAGCTGCTTGAGCTTGAAGCCACGCGCACTCAATCGGGCACGCCCCTGCAGCGGCGTGGCGTGCCCGTTCAAACGGATCTGCGCGTCCAGCTTGCCGCCCGCCACGCCAAAGCGCAGCGGTTCGAGACTGAGCTGGCCGTCATTGAGAATCACGTGGGCGTACAGGTCATTGAACGGCAGTTTTTCGCTGTGGACGATGCGCTTGCCGGTGAATTCGACATCTGCGTCCATGTCACGCCAGCGCTCGGTGCGAAACTCTTCGACCGGCAACAGTTTGTCCGCAGGCTGCTTGCTCTCTCCACCCCGCGCCTTTTGCTTGGCGTTGGAATCGGCACCGATCAGCGGCGCGAGGTCGGCGAACAGCAGTTGATTGGAGACCAGCGCCCCACTGAGTTTGGGTCGCGGCTGGCTGGCGACATACGTCAGGTTGCCATGGATGTCGCTGCTGCCGATGGTGCCGTTGAAGTCTTCGTAGCTGAATTTCGCGCCCTCGGACGCCCGCAGATTGGCGCTCAGGTGCCCGTCTGTGGCGTAAGGCGGCGAATCGGGAAGGGTCACGCCAGTCAACGGATAGAGATTACCGAGGCTATTGCCCGCCAATTTCAGACGCAGGTCCAGCGCACCGAGGTTCAACGGATCTGTCAGGGTCCCGGCCAGTTCGACCCGGGTAGCGGCGATTTGCACCTGAGCCTGCAGCGGAAAGGGTTTGGCCGAGTCTTGCAAGGCCAGCAAACCACCGACCTTGCCTTGGCCGTTGAGCGCCTGGCCGTGATACTGACCTTTGACCTTGATTGCGAAGGCGTAATCCTGTGGGGCCGCGCCCCGCTCCAGGGTTTTCTTCGCGAGCTTGTCACCGACAATGTCGCTGAACGGAATCGGCTTGCCCAACGGATCGATCAGCAGGTCGAGGCGGGTTTTCAGGCTTTGATCGTCGAGCGTGACGTGGCCCTTGTCGAAGCCGATCGAGCCGATATCGACCACCCAGTTCGACGGTTCGGCATCCGGATCCTTGGGATCGAAGGTGAACGTCCAGTTGGCGCGCCCATCAGCCAACCGCTGCAGTTGGGCATTGGGCTCTGTCAGGTCGATACGCGGAATCACCACCCGTTGCGCCAGCAGGGCCAGCGGCGAAACCCGTAGCTCTACGCGTTTGAGACTGGCCATCTGCGGCTGCTTGAGCCAGTCCGGATTGCCCAGACTAATGTCCTCTGCTACCACATGGGGCCACGGCACCCAGGCTCGCCAGCCGCCTTCGTCGGGTTCACGCTTCCAGATCACCGCCAGATTGCCATTGATCGCGAAGGGCCGATGCAGCTCCTCGGAGACCTTGGCATTGAGTGGCGGTTTGATTCGGTTCCAATCAAAGAACGCGATGATCACCAGCAGTACCGCCAACAACAGCACCAGGCTGGCGAGGACCCAGGCGAAAATTTTTCCGGTGCGCGTCATTGCACAAAGCTCCTGATCACTGCTCGGCGTCCTGACGGCGACGCACGTTGAAAATTCCGGGCCGAAAATCGACCGTCTCTGCAAACTACGACTGGCAAATGGCCCGCAGGTTTAATGAAAAAGCCGATTCAGCGGCAAATAAGCGGTTTTTTCCTGATCAATCCGACAACAAGCTGTTACCTCGCCCGCACTTTTATGACCCACACCTGAGTCGAAAATACCCACATCAGTGCTGAAACGCTCGCCGGAAACGCCCGTTCTAGAGCCTTCCAGTAGAACCATCAATTCCGTTGATTATTACCATTGTCCTTATGAACTTTTATATCGATTTATCGAGAGTAGCATTGGCTTCGTACCCACTTTGTCGCCCACCTACGGAGCACACGATCATGAAACGCCAATTACTGCTGAGCCTGACCCTCTCGATCCTTGCCGCCAACGCATTTGCCCTGCCCGCCGCCGAGCAAGCAACCCCGCAAGTCAAAGCCGAACACTCGGTGTTCAGCCAGACCGTTGCCGAAGGTGGTTCTGACCGTCTGCTGGAACGCAACAAAGTAGCCGCAGATGGCTTCGACCGCACTCCACAAGGCCAGACCATTGCCGAAGGTGGTCGTGATCGCCTGGAAGAAAAAGGTCTGGTTGAAGACGGCTATGACCGTACCCCACAAGGTCAGGTGGTTGCCGAAGGTGGTGGTGACCGTGTGATCGACCGCAACAGCACTGTGAGCTGAGCCCATGGTGGCCTGGAAAAAAGCCCGACTCCCTGGAGTCGGGCTTTGACTTTGTAAACCATGCATTTCCCCGCGACACCCTTCTCGCCTGCACCTGCCAATGCCAGTTCGACGCCAGCGAAGCCGATTTGCTAGAGTGCGCCGCCGTCCCTGATTAGAAGTCAGCCACCCGATGCCGCCCCGCGCCGAACAGAAACAACAGACCCGCCACGCCCTGATGGACGCCGCTCGCCATCTGATGGAGTGTGGCCGGGGATTTGGCAGCCTGAGCCTGCGTGAAGTGGCGAAAACCGCCGGGATTGTCCCCACCGGGTTCTACCGTCACTTCGCCGATATGGATCAACTGGGCCTGGAGCTGGTCAGCGAGGTCGGCCAGACCTTCCGTGAAACCATTCGCCTGGTACGCCACAACGAATTCGTCATGGGCGGCATCATCGACGCTTCGGTTCGGATCTTCCTCGACGTGGTCGCCGCCAACCGTTCGCAGTTTCTGTTCCTCGCCCGCGAGCAATACGGCGGTTCTTTGCCGGTACGGCAGGCCATCGGTCAATTGCGCGAGAACATCAGCGCGGACCTGGCTGCCGACCTGTCGTTGATGCCCAAGTTGCAGCACCTGGACCTGGCCGGCTTGTCAGTGATCGCCGACCTGATCGTCAAAAGTGTGTTCGCTACCCTGCCCGATATCATCGATCCGCCCGCCGAGGCGCTGCCCGAGCATCTGACCCCGCAGGCGAAGATCACCCAGCAGTTGCGCTTCATTTTCATCGGCCTCAAGCACTGGCAGGGATTGGGCAGTACCGAATAGCCCAATCACCGCACCGCGTGAAAGCGCTTGCCGAAGGTGAAGCTTTTCTTCCAGTAACTGTTGGTCAATGAGTCGATACGGGTGTTCTTGCCTGTGCGCGGCGAGTGAATGAACTTGCCCTCGCCGACATAAAGTCCCACATGGTTGATTTGCTGACGCCCGTTGCCCTTGAAAAACACCGCGTCGCCCGGTTTCAGGGCACCGCGCTTGATGGTTGCCGCACTGGAACGTTGCATCGCCCCGGTGGTGCGTGGCAGTTGGAGATTGGCCTCGGTCTTGAACAGATACACCAGCAAACCGCTGCAATCGAATCCTTGCGCCTGAGTCGCGCCACCCCATTTGTAAGGCGTGCCCAAGAGTTCGTGGGCACGGTCGACAACGTTCTCGATGGACGGCTGCGGCACAGCCTGCAACGCCGAGCCGAATGGTTTTGGGGTGAGGCTGCGCGAGTCGAGATTGGCCCAAGCCGCTGAAGTAAGGAGCAGCAGACTAATAAGCACTAAAAATGTAAATACCCTGCACATAACGGATACCGTCGCGGATTAAACACGGGGCGGCATCCTAGTGGCCTGCAAAGTAAGCACATGTACGCCCGATCCGTCATTCCTGTAGGACTAGTCCTTAAATCAGGCATGGAACAACAAGTTGTTGATTTCCCGTGCGTTTTTCCGGCGTCTACACGACGCACGGTTTCGGCGCAATAAACATTGCGCACGCACCACAATGAAACATTTCGCAACCTGTAGTCCATGGCTCGCCTGGCACATAGCCAATACCTACAGGACTTTCCTACACCCGAGCGGGTTGGCAAGCCCCTTGCTCTAGCGTGCTTATTGCTCATCGCTGGAAGCTGCCTGATGCTGGTAATCCGTCGCCGAATCGCCCCACAACCCCTTTGGACCGCAGAGCTGCTGCTGAGCTTTGAAGCCCGCAGCAAAAGCCGCCTGCGCTGTTTCAGTGTCGACGGCGAAGACGTCGGTCTGTTCCTCGAGCGCGGTCAACCACCGCTCTACGACGGCGAGTGCCTGCAAGCAGAGGACGGACGCATCGTGCGCGTTTGCGCGCGCCCCGAACAACTGCTGCACGTCACCTGCGCCAATGCCTTCGAACTGACACGCGCCGCGTACCACTTGGGCAACCGGCATGTCGCCCTGCAAGTGGGTGATGGCTGGCTGCGCCTGCTCGACGACTACGTCCTGCAGGCGATGCTCGAGCAACTGGGCGCCCGCACCGAACGCATCGAGGCCGGGTTCCAGCCTGAGCATGGCGCCTACGGCGGTGGCCATCATCATTCGCGACACGGCGACGAAGACTTCAACTACGCGCCGAAGCTGCACCAGTTTGGCGTGCGCTTGTGAATCCGGCATGGGCCCTGCTGCGCCTGGCCAGCCCGCAGCTGCCGATTGGTGGCTACAGCTACTCTCAGGGCCTGGAAATGGCTGTGGATAACGGCCGCGTCTGCGATCCCGGGACGGCAAGGCGCTGGATCAGCGACCAGTTGCTGCTCAACCTCGCTCGCTTCGAAGCGCCTTTGCTGCTCGCCCATTGTCGCGCCGCCGCCGAGGACAATTGGCCGCTGTTAAGCCAGCACTGCGAACAGCACCGCGCCAGTCGAGAAACCCGCGAGTTGCATCAGGAGAGCCGGCAGATGGGTTACTCCCTGCAACAACTGCTCAATGGCTTGCCGGAACTGGACGCCAGCGCCCGCGCTTTCCTTGAGCAAAATCCCGAACCACACCTGGCCCTGGCTTGGGCCCTGGCCGCCCGTGTCTGGCACATCAGCCCGCAGGACGCCCTGGCTGCCTGGCTGTGGAGCTGGCTGGAAAACCAGTTGGCGGTGCTGATGAAAACCTTGCCGCTGGGCCAGCAGGCCGCACAGCGCCTGACCAGTGAACTGCTGCCGCTGCTGCAACAGGCCCAGCAGGATGCCTCGACGATTGATCCCCAACACTGCGGCAGCGCCGCTTTCGGCCTGTCCCTGGCGTGCATGGCCCATGAACGCCAGTACAGCCGCCTGTTTCGTTCCTAGGAGAAGCACATGAACACACAACCCCTGCGAGTCGGTATCGGTGGCCCGGTTGGCTCCGGCAAAACCGCGCTGACCCTCGCCCTGTGCCTGGCCCTGCGCGATCGCTACAACCTGGCAGTGGTCACCAACGACATCTACACCCGCGAAGACGCCGACTTCCTGGTGCGCAACGAGGCCCTGGCCCCCGAGCGCATCATCGGCGTGGAAACCGGCGGCTGCCCGCACACGGCAATTCGCGAGGACGCCTCGATCAACCTCGAAGCGGTGGATCAACTGAACCGCCGGTTTCCCGGGCTGGACCTGATTCTGGTGGAGTCCGGTGGCGACAACCTGTCGGCGACCTTCAGCCCGGAACTCTCCGACCTGACGATCTATGTGATCGATGTCTCGGCCGGCGACAAGCTGCCACGCAAAGGCGGGCCGGGGATCTGCAAATCCGACCTGCTGGTGATCAACAAGATCGACCTGGCGCCGCTGGTGGGTGCATCGCTGTCGATGATGGACAGCGATACGCAGCGCATGCGCAACGGCAAGCCTTTCGTCTTCAGTAACCAGAAAATCGGCCAGGGCCTTGAGGAAATCATCGCCTTCATCGAACGCCAGGGGCTGCTGACCGCTGCCTGACACTTATCCACAAGCCACTCAACAAGGACGCTTATTCATGACACTTCATCGCCTTTTCGCCGCTGCGGCACTACTGCTCACTCCGGCCCTGGCCTTCGCTCATCCGGGGCACGGTGATAATGGCCTGCTGGCCGGCATCAGCCACCCGATCGGCGGCCTCGACCACCTGCTGGCCATGCTCGCCGTCGGCTTGTGGGCCGCCCAGCAACAGGGCACCGCACGCTGGGCGCTGCCCTGCACCTTCGTCGGCACCATGCTGCTGGGCGGCGTGCTGGGCTTCGAGGGCCTGGAGCTGCCGGCGCTGGAAAGCGGAATAGCCGCCTCAGTGCTGGCACTGGGCCTGGCCGTGGCGCTCGCCGTACGCCCACCGCTAAGCCTGGCGGTCACGGCGACAGCGCTATTCGCCCTGTTCCATGGCGTGGCCCATGGACTGGAACTGCCCGACATGTCGAGCCCCTGGACCTACGCCGCCGGTTTCGTCCTCGCCACTGCGGCTTTGCACGCAGCCGGTTATGGGCTTGTGCGGGTATTGCCGCAAGCCGCTGCGCCGCTAGTGCGGGTAGCCGGGGCAGTGTCGGCCGGCATGGGCGCCTGGCTTATGGTGGGATAAGAGCAGTGGCAAGCTGCAAGCACGATCAGGAGCCAACGCGGCTGCGCATTAACTTGTGGCTTGCCGCTTGCAACTTGTGCTCCTCTGCTACCATGTCGCGCAACCATTACCGCCGTGACGACGCCCGCCAATGCCCCATGCTCCCCGCTCTGCCCCCCAGCCTGAACTGACCGCTCTGTTTGCCACGGTGCAAGCGCATTTCCGGCAGGTCATCGTGCCGCTGTGGCAAGGTCCGGGCTGGAATGCCGACATGGCGCTGCCCTACGAAGCGCTGGACGCCGCGCAACAACCCTTGCCGCCACAACGCTACCGGGCGATGGCCTGCGCGCGCCAGCTGTACCTGTTCGCCAGCCTGATCGGCGAAGTGACAGGTGCCGAGGAGCGGGCGGCGGCGTTGTTCCGCTCACTGCAACGGCATTTCCACGACGCCGAGCATGGCGGCTGGTTCTACAGCATTGATGCCCAGGGCGCACCGCTCGACACCCGTAAAGACCTCTACACCCACGCCTTCATCCTCTTTGCCTGCGCTCACTACTGGTCCAGGGTCAAGGAGCCGCTGGTGGAGTCCGTACTTAATGCCGCCCTGGAAGTGATCGCCCAGCGCTTTGCCACGGATGACGGCCTGTACGAAGCCAGCCTTGATCGCGACTGGTCGTCATTGAACTCGGGCCCTCTGCAAAATCCGCTGATGCATTTGGCCGAAGCCTTCCTCGCGACCCTCGCAGTACGCGATGACGCTCCGGTCAGCGATGCGCTGAACGCGCTGTGCGCAGCGATGCACAAACACTTCATCGACCCACAACACGGGGTGATGATGGAGAAACCGCTGGGAGCTGTGGATAACTGGTTCGAGCCCGGTCACCAGTTCGAATGGTTTTTCCTCCTGGATTCGTCGACCACCCTTCAGGGATCGCCGTTACACGCTTCGTTGACCGGCGCGTTTGCCTTCACCGAACAACGAGGCGTCGATCCGCAGACTGGTGCGGTCGCCGCCATGCTGGAGCTGGATCAGGCCGAAGCGCCACGCGATGCCACCCAGCGCATCTGGGCCCAGGCCGAGTACCTGCGTGCGCTGACACTGCGTCCGCACAGCCAGGCGGCGCTGCTGCGCCAATTGACGGCCTTGCAGCAACGCTTCCTGCACAGTGATGGTTGGTACGAATGCCTCGATGCCCAAGGCGTGGTCAGTCGCCAGGACATGCCTTCGACCACGCCTTACCACCTGGCGACCTGCTACGCCGGACTGGCCGCCTACTGCGCCTGAGGACTACTCAGCCCTTGGCGCCACGATCGATGGCAAAGCCACCCCAGGTCTGACTCACCGGCATCAACTCGAGACGGTTGATGTTGATGTGCGCCGGTGCGTTGAGCACCCAGAAAATGGTCTCGGCAATATCTTCCGGCTGGATCGGCTCGGCACCGGCGTAAGTGGCGTCGTAACGCGCTTGGTCACCGCCGAAGCGCACCAGCGAGAATTCGCTTTCACACAGCCCCGGCTCGATGTTGCTGACGCGCACGCCGGTGCCCTGCAGATCGCAACGCAGGTTCAGCGAGAACTGTTTGACGAATGCCTTGCTTGCGCCATACACGTGGCTGCCCGGGTACGGGTAATTGCCGGCGATCGAACCGAGGTTGATGATCCCCGCGCCACGGCCATGGGCGATCAAGCGCGGCAACAGCAGGCGGGTGCTGTACATCAGGCCCTTGATGTTGGTGTCGACCATGGTGTCCCAGTCATCCAGGTCGCATTTCGGCGCAGGATCCACGCCGAGGGCCAGGCCGGCATTGTTGATAAGTCCGCGCAAGGTGGCGAACGACGGTGGCAGGTTGCTAATGGCCGCTTCCATGGCCTTGCGATCACGCACGTCAAGAACCAGGCCATGGACCTCGGTCTGCGCCGACAATTCGGCGCACAGGGCATTCAGACGCTCTTCACGACGACCGGTCAGCACCAGCTTCCAGCCAGCCGCAGCAAAACGCCGGGCGCAGGCTTCACCAAAACCGGACGTGGCGCCGGTAATAAACAGGGTGTTGGACATCGTGCTCTCCTTGATCGGGCTGCTACACAGCCGGTGTAATGAACCATCAGCCGGCAGCATGCCCGGCCCGCTTGCGGTGGGCAACCTCGGGTTTATTGGACAAAAAATGATCAGGTTGCGCAAAGCCTTTAAAACCGTGGCCTGCAGCTCATTACACCCACCTTATCCACAGTCCGGCCCACATTCTCTGGGGGCAACTCGAAACCCTGCACACCGCTATCCACAAGGCTTTGCGCGGAAAATGCAAAGTTTTTTGCTTGACCCGGCCCCTCACCCGTGTAGCTCTTGCGCATCAATTCGACCGCGCGGTCAACTTGGCAATGGCGCCAAGCCAGCAACCACGCCGCTTTGCGAGGTCTTTCCAGAGTTTAACCACAGACTTATCCACAGGCATGCCCAGTCATATTTGACCGGGTTTGCCGAACAATAAAAAGGTTGACATCCTGCGGTTACGACTCGCAAAAAAGCACTGATCAAAAAACAATCAATCGCCTGGAAGCCACGTTTTATAAGGCCTTGATGGAGTTGCACCCACGTTACCCACAGCCCGCTCCACAGCAAACGGGGACAAGTCAAAAGCCCAGAAAAACAGCCATTTGCAGCGGCTTTATGTCGCGCTTTAGCAGCATGTACGAATTGTTTTCCACAATTTCAACGGTGGAGGCGCAAGGCAGGCTTTTACCCAGACGTAAAAAAGCCCCGAGCTTGCGCGTCGAGGCTTGTGGATAACCGCGCGAATCAGTGCCCGCCCAAATAGGCGTTACGCACCTCCTCGTTTACCAACAGCTCTTTGCCAGTGCCGGTCAGACGAATCTGCCCGTTCACCATCACATAGGCGCGATCCGACAAGCGCAGCGCGTGGTTGGCGTTCTGCTCGACCAAAAAAATGGTCATGCCGGTGCTCGCCAGCTCCCGCAGGGTGGCGAAGATCTGCTTCACCACGATCGGCGCAAGCCCCAGGCTCGGCTCATCGAGCAGCAGCAGCTTGGGACGGCTCATCAGCGCCCGGGCGATGGCCAGCATCTGCTGCTCGCCACCGGACATGGTCATGGCTCGCTGGTTACGCCGTTCCTTGAGCCGCGGAAACAGCTCGAACATGCGCTGCATGTCTTCGGCCGCGTACTTGTCGCCGATGGGGATAGTGCCCATCTGCAGGTTCTCCTCAACGGTCATGTCAGGGAAAACCCGCCGCCCTTCCGGCGATTGGGCAATGCCGTTGGAGGCAATGTAGTGCGACGACTTGTGGGTAATGTCCACACCCTGGTAAATGATCTGCCCATCGGCGGCGCGCGGCTGGCCGAAGATCGACATCAAAAGCGTCGACTTGCCGGCGCCGTTGGAGCCGATCAGGCTGACGGTTTCACCCTCATTGATGTGCAGCGAGACTTTCTTCAGGGCCTGGATCGGTCCGTAGAACACGTCCAGCTCCTTAAGTTCGAGGATCGGCTGGCTCATACCACCTCCTCCTCGTCAGCACCCAGGTAGGCGGCGATCACTTTCGGATCGCTACGAATCGCTTCGGGTCCGCCTTCGGCGATCACGTTGCCGTGGTCCAGCACCACAATGTGGTCAGAGATGCTCATTACCATGCCCATGTCGTGTTCGATCAGTACCACGGTCAGATCGTGCTCATCGCGCAGTACCCGGATCATCGCGCTCAGCGCTTCGGTTTCCTGCGGGTTGAGGCCGGCAGCCGGCTCGTCGAGGCAAATGATTTGCGGCCGAGTGCACATGGCCCTGGCGATTTCCAGGCGCCGCTGTTGGCCGTAGGACAATTCGCCAGCCAGACGGTTGGCGCAGTCCACCAGATCGACCACCTCCAGCCAATAGAACGCGCAGTCCAGCGCATCGCTCTCAGCCTTGCGATAGCCCTTGGTATTGAGGATGCCGGCCAACATGTTGCGGTTGACCCACATGTGCTGGGCCACCAGCAGGTTTTCCAACACCGACATTTCCTTGAACAGGCGAATGTTCTGGAAGGTTCGGGCCAGGCCGGCGCGGTTCACCAGGTGGGTGCCGCCGAACATTTTGTAGTACAGGCGTGAGGCGAAGTTTTTCGGCGAAACGAAGTCGGTCGCCTTGAACGATTCTCCCAGCAGCTGGATGACATTGGTTTGCTTGCCGCGGGTGTTGAGCTCGATCTTGCCACCCGACGCCTTGTAGAAACCGGTCAGGCAGTTGAACACCGTGGTCTTGCCGGCCCCGTTGGGGCCGATCAGGGCGAAGATCGAGTTGCGATGGACTTTAAGACTGACGTCACTGAGGGCTTTGATACCGCCGAAGTGCATCATCAGCTTCTCTACACTGAGTACGACTTCACTCATGGCCCTGCCCCCTTTCATACGCTATGGCACCTTTACGCGGGGTCACGCCCGTCCGGCTGATCCGGATCAGCCCGCGTGGCCGCCAGATCATCATCAACACCATGAGAATGCCGAACAGCAGCACCCGGTACTCAGCGAAGCCACGCAGCAACTCTGGAGCAACGGTCAGGACGAACGCGGCGATCACTACGCCAATGGTCGAGCCCATGCCGCCGAGCACCACGATCGCGAGGATCAGCGCCGATTCGAAGAAGGTGAACGAGGTCGGGTTGACGAAGCCCTGGTAGGTGGCGAAGAACACCCCAGCCAGGCCTGCGGTCGAAGCACCGATGGTGAATGCCGAGAGCTTCACCAGTACATGGTTCAGGCCCATGGACCGGCAAGCGATTTCATCTTCACGCAGAGCTTCCCAGGCACGGCCGACCGGCATACGGGTCAGGCGGTGCTTGATGTACAGCACGGCCAGCACCACCAGGAACAGCACGGCGTAGATGAAGTAGTACTTCACATCAGGGTTATAGGCGATGCCGAAGAACTCATGGAACGGCACTCCACCCTCTTTCGCCCGTTTGCCGAACTCCAGGCCGAAGAAGGTCGGCAAGGGCGCCGGCATACCGTTCGGACCGCCGGTGAGCGATAACCAGTTGTTGAGGATCAGGCGGATGATTTCACCGAAGCCCAAGGTCACGATTGCCAGGTAGTCACCGTGCGGCGCAACACCGGGAAGCCGAGTATGCAGCCGGCCAGCGCGGCAGTGATTGCCGCCAGCGGCAGCACTGTCCAGAAGCCCAGACCCAGATACTGGTAGCCCAGCGCCAGACCGTAAGCGCCGATGGCGTAGAACGCCACGTAACCCAGGTCGAGCAAGCCGGCCAGGCCGACCACAATGTTCAAGCCCAGTCCCAGCAACACGTAGATCAAGCCGAGGATCACCACCCCCAGCAGGTAGGAGTTGGAGAAGAACGGGAAGATCACGGCAATCGCGATCACCAGCGGGATGATCCAGCGCAGGCGCGACTTGTAGTCGGGCGCCAGCACATGTACTCCAGAGCCGGTGGACTCGAAACCTTCAAGAATCCGCCGGCCCTTGCTGGTCTGCAGGAACAGGCTCAGGGCAAAGCGCCCGGCCATGACCACGGCGACGATCCACGCCACCCGCGTCGGTTCCAGATTGAAGCTGTAGCCGTCGAGCACCACCCCGACAATCGGGCCGAAGACGATGAGGGCAATCAGGCCGGCGAGAATCGCGTCGACCACACTTTGTTTGATATCGATGGATTTCTTATGGGTTGCAGACATCGCTTACACCTTCGACACAAGAGGACGGCCAAGCAGGCCTTGAGGCCGAAAGACCAGAACAAGAACGAGCAGCGAGAAGCTGAACACGTCTTTGTAGTCGGAGTTGACCAGGCCGGAGAACAGCGATTCGGAGATCCCCAGGATGATTCCGCCGAGCATCGCTCCGGGCAACGAGCCGATGCCGCCCAGTACCGCGGCGGTGAAAGCCTTGATGCCGATGACGAAGCCTGCGTAGAAGTCGAAGGTGCCGTAGTTCATGGTGATCAGCACACCGGCCAACGCCGCCATGGCGGCACCGATGATGAACACGTAGGAAATCACCCGGTCGGTGTTGATGCCCAGGATCGAAGCCATCTTGCGGTCTTGTTGCGTCGCCCGGCACATGCGCCCGAGCTTGGTGTACTTGATGATGTAGGTCAGCAACGCCATACCGGCGAATGCAGCGACCAGAATGAAGATCTTGGTGTAGGTCAGTTGTACGAAACCTTCTCCGATATCCACGCGCCATGCACCGGTCAGCAGCGTCGGAACACCCTGTTGGCGAGCGCCTTGGCTGATTTGTGCATAGTTTTGCAGGATCAGGGAAATACCGATGGCACTGATCAGCGGTGCCAGGCGGGTCGAGTTACGCAGGGGTTTGTAGGCAATTCGCTCGATGACCCAGCCATACACCCCGGTGACAACAATGGTGAAGACCAGCGTGCCGAGCATCAACAGCGGGAAGGATTCAATACCGAAGTACGCCAGCAGTGCCAGACTGATTGCCGCGAGGTAAGCGGAAATCATGTAAACCTCGCCGTGGGCGAAGTTGATCATGCCAATGATGCCATAGACCATTGTGTAGCCGATGGCGATCAGGCCATAGACCGACCCGAGGGTCAGGCCGTTGACCAGTTGCTGCAGGAAAATACCATCCATAACGCAATCTCACGCAGTGAGAACCTGCACACCCTGGGTGTGCGGTTCTTCTAGGAAAAATACAGATTTACGTCGAAGCGCTGTCAGGCAGAACACCACATCCCCTTGTGGGAGCTGGCCTGCCAGCGATAGCGGATGGACATTCAACAAAAATGTCGCCTGTCAGTCCGTCATCGCGAGCAGGCTCGCTCCTACATGGAGTCGATGTCGTCTAGCCGATCGCGTTTACTTCTGTTTTTCCAACTGGTGATATTTGCCGTCCTTGTCCCACTGGTAAACCACGTAGTCGGAGACTTTCAGGTCACCCTTGGCGTCCCAGGTTTTTTCGCCCATGACAGTTTTCACCGGGTTGGCCTTGAGCCACTTGGCAGCGTCTTCGCCTTTGTTGGATTTGGCGCCATTGAAGCCGGCGGCTAGTGCCTGGACCGAGGCGTAGGCATACAGGGTGTAGCCTTCAGGCTCGGTGCCAGCCTTGCGGAACGCGTCCACCACCGCCTTGCTCTCTGGCAGCATGCGTGGGTCGGCGCCGAAGGTCATCAGCACGCCGTCGACGTATTGCGGGCCACCGGCGGTGGTCACCAGTTCGTCGGTCACGATGCCGTCGTCGGACATGAACTTGACGTCTTTCAGGCCTTCAGTACGCAGTTGCTTGACCAGCGGACCGGCTTCCGGGTGCAGGCCGCCGAAGTACACCACGTCGGCACCGGCGGCGCGGATCTTGGTGACCACGGCGCTGAAGTCTTTCTCGCCACGGGTCAGGCCTTCATACAGCACCGGCGTCACGCCGCGCTTGACCAGTTGTGCCTTGGTCGCATCTGCCAGGCCCTGGCCGTAGGTGTCCTTATCGTGCAGCACCACGACTTTCTTGCCCTTGAGCACGTCGACAATGTAGTCGCCGGCAACGATGCCTTGCTGGTCGTCACGCCCGCACATACGGAACATGGCGCTCAGGCCGCGCTCGGTAACTTGCGGGTTGGTGGAACCGGGGGTGATGGCGATGATGCCCGCTTCGTCATAGATCTCCGACGCCGGGATGGTCGAGGAGGAGCAAAAGTGACCGACTACACCGGCAACTTTCTGGTTAGTCAGGTCCTTGGCGACGGTCACCGCCTGTTTTGGCTCGCAGGCGTCATCGCCCTTGACCAGCACAATCTTCTCGCCATTGACGCCACCTGCAGCGTTCACCGCGTCGGCGGCAGCCTGTGCGCCCTTCATGTACTGCTCGCCAAATGCCGCGTTGGCACCGGTCATGGGTCCCGCAACGCCGATCTTGATGTCAGCCTGAGCAAACGCCGAAACACCCAGCGCAGTAGCGACTGCGAGGGCCAGAAAGCCTTTTTTGTAAAACGTCTGGGACATGAGGTGGTGCTCCAAGGTTTTTTAGTTGGCACTGCGACTTCACTCCATGCTTAGAGCAAGGGCCGTGCCATCGGTTTTTTATTCGTTAACAAGTCGCTGCTTTATTGTTATTTCGACTGTTTCGAGCCCATTTTCATTGGGCGTGCAACCGTCTAAAACGCAGAAGGTAAAACCACTATTTATTTTTGGCGCAACCTCCGCGTGCCACCATTGCAACCATAAGCAGAAACGACGTGCAACCGACCTGTAACAGCACGCGTCACCGAACTGCACACTGCTGGTGCGCGACTGCTACAACCCGCACCACTACAGGCTAGTCGCAACTTCGAAAACTGCCGCTGGCGCGAGCAGATTCCGCTGCTTAAATGACAATCCGCAGGCACTGGCCCGCGTGATACAGAGAAAAACCAGCCTCATACAGGCAACTGCGCACCCCTACCCCCAGCACCGGCTGCATGGGTGCAAATGGGATGGGCAACGCTTGAGGATTTCCGTTACACAGGTAGTCGGCGAAGGCTTTTCCGACCACGGTTCCGGTGGTCACGCCCCGGCCGTTGTAACCGGTGACAGCTACCAGGCCTGGTGCTGGCTCGTACAAGCGCATCAAATGATCGGGAGTAAAGGCGATACAGCCGGTCCAGGTGCACTCCCATTCCACCGGTTTCAAATACGGGAAATAGTGTTGCTGCACCCGATCGGCCCAGGCCTTGAGAAACCAGGTCGGCTTGCGATTGCCGTTGCCCAGGCTGCCGAGCAACAACCGGCCGTCCTTGTCGCGGCGAATGCTGCTGAGTACCTGGCGGGTATCCCAGGAACCCTGGCCACCCGGCAGAATCTGCTGCGCAGCGTCCTCGGTCAGCGGCGTCGAAGCCACCTGATAGTAAAAGCCGGGGAAGAAGTTACGCCGCAACTCGGTCCAGTCGCCCTCGGTGTAGGCGTTGGATGCGATCACTACTTGCTCGGCCAACACAGAACCCGCAGCGGTTTGCACTGACCAGCGCTGGCCCTGCCGCTCAAGGCGGGTGACCGGTGAATGATCGAACAACCGACCGCCCAGATCGCTTGCGGCCTTGGCCAGACCACTGGTGTAGGCCATCGGATTGAGCGTGCCGGCACGCCGATCGAGCAAGGCTGCGGCAATTTTTTTGGTCCCGGTCGCCTGCTCGCAAGCTGCCCCAGTCAACAACTCCACGGGAGCACCGCGGCGCTTCCATTGCTCCTCGCGGCTGCGCAGATCAGCTTCGCCACGCGCGTTGTGCGCCATGTGCAGCGTGCCTTCACGGCGCAACTGGCAGTCGATTTTATACTTGTCGATCAGGCTGAACACCAGCGACGGTGCAGCGCCGAGCATGCGGTTGAGCTGGCTGCCAATGGCCTCACCAAAGCCTTCTTCGATTTCATCCGGCGGGATCCACATGCCGGCGTTGACCAGCCCGACATTGCGTCCCGACCCACCCTGACCACAGCGCTGGGCCTCCAATACACAGACCGTCTTGCCCTGCTCAAGCAAATGCACCGCTGCCGACAAACCGGTGAAACCGGCGCCGATCACGCAGACATCTGCTGTTATCTCACCCTTGAGCGCCGCTCGGTCAGGCCGCTGCGGCGTCAGTTTTTCCCATAAGCACTCTTCGCGTAACGGCATTGCCAGACTCCAGCAGAAACCCAACAAATACACCTGTCAAATGTAGGAGCGAGCTTGCTCGCGATGACGTCGGCACAGCCTCTGACGCTATCGCGAGCAAGCTCGCTCCTACAGGGGGAGCATTAATCAGTCGAACGTAATGCCCTGGGCCAGCGGCAGTTCCAGCGAATAGTTGACCGTGTTGGTCTGGCGGCGCATGTAACCGCGCCAGGCGTCGGAACCGGACTCGCGACCACCGCCGGTTTCTTTTTCGCCACCAAAGGCACCGCCGATTTCCGCGCCGCTCGGGCCGATGTTGACGTTAGCAATCCCGCAGTCACTGCCGACCGCCGACATGAACTGCTCGGCTTCACGCACATCGGTGGTGAAGATGCACGACGACAGGCCTTGTGGCACGGCGTTGTTCAGGCGCAGTGCTTCGGCGAAGTCGCTGTAGCCGACCACGTACAGGATTGGGGCGAAGGTTTCGCTGCAGACCACATCGCTCTGCTCCGGCATTTCGACGATCGCCGGCGAGACGTAATAGGCATTGGGGAACTGGTCTTCGAGTTGGCGCTTGCCACCGAACACCCGGCCGCCTTCGCTCAAGGCCTGCTCCAGGGCGTCCTGCATGTTGTCGAAACTGTGCTTGTCGACCAGCGGACCGATCAGGTTGCCCTCCAGCGGATGACCGATGCGCACTTTGGAATACGCGGCCTTGAGGCGGGTGACAATCTCTTCCTTGACCGACTCGTGGGCGATCAACCGGCGCAAGGTGGTGCAGCGCTGGCCAGCGGTGCCGACCGCACTGAACAGGATGGCGCGAACGGCCATGTCCAGATCGGCACTTGGGCCGAGGATCATCGCGTTGTTGCCGCCCAGCTCAAGGATGCTGCGGGCGAAGCGTGCGGCGATTTTCGGTGCCACTTCGCGGCCCATGCGGGTGCTGCCAGTAGCGCTGACCAGGGCCACACGAGGATCATCCACCAGCGCTTCGCCGGCATCGCGGCCACCAATGATCACCTGGCTCAGGTGCGGTGGTGCATCGCTGAAGTTTTTCAGCACGCGGTCAAACAGCGCCTGGCAGGCCAGGGCGGTGAGCGGGGTCTTTTCCGAAGGTTTCCAGATCACCGGGTTACCGCAGACCAGCGCCAGCGTGGTGTTCCAGGCCCAGACCGCGACCGGGAAGTTGAACGCGCTGATGACCCCGACGACGCCCAGCGGATGCCAGGTTTCGCGCATGTGGTGGCCAGGGCGCTCGGAGGCGATGGTCAGGCCGTAGAGTTGACGCGACAGGCCAACGGCGAAGTCGCAGATGTCGATCATTTCCTGCACTTCACCCAGGCCTTCCTGAGTAATCTTGCCCGCCTCCCACGACACCAACTCACCGAGGTCGGACTTGTATTCACGGAGGATCTCGCCCAATTGGCGGACCAACTCACCACGGCGCGGCGCCGGTACCTTGCGCCATAGTTCGAAGGCATGATCGGCGCGGCTGATGTGCTGCTCGACCTGCGCGGCGCCTTCCCAGTTCACGGCGCCGATCTGGCTGCCATCGATGGGCGAATGCACCGCCACTTTGCCGTTCTGGTACAGGGCCGGGTTCACTCCCAAACGATCAAGCAATGCGGCAACCATGGGTCACTCCTCAAGCAAAAGACAGAAAGTGTGCAGCCGCAATCACACGGCTGATCAGGACTCTAGTTGTAGCGCTACGAAGACGTGGCAACAAACGACCATTAAGCGAGATATCATTCCGTTTATTCATGCAAAGCGCCGCGACAAGAACAAGGGACTCCCCATGCTGAATAAACGCCATTTGCCCTCGATCACTGCCCTGCAGTGCTTCGAAGCGGTCACCCGCCACTTGAGCTTCACCCGTGCGGCAGAAGAGTTGAACCTGACGCAAAGCGCCGTGAGCAAACAAGTGGCCCAGCTCGAGGAGTTGCTGCAGCATCTGCTGTTTCGCCGGGTACGTCGACGCCTGCAGATGACCCCGGCCGGAGATTTGTACCTGGTCGAAGTCCGAAAAATCCTCACCCAGGTCGAGATGTCGACGCATTACCTGCGCTCCTACGGCGGCGAGACTGAAGTCCTGCGGGTCTCTACGCCATCCACTTTCGGCGCACGTTGGCTGGTGCCTCGCCTCAAGGGCTGGCGCCTGCGCCATCCGCAGATTCACCTCGACCTGCGCAATGAACAGGAAGCCGACGATCTGCTGCAAGGCCACAGTGACCTCGCATTTTTCTTCGGCCAGGGCTCACGGCCGGGCACCGAGTGCCTGAAATTGTTCGGCGAAGAGCTGGTTCCGGTGTGCGCGCCGGGCAGCCTGCCTGCCACCCCGTTTACCGATCCGACCCAGCTCAGTGAACTGGTCCTGCTGCAAAACGCCTCGCGCCCCCAGGCCTGGCACGACTGGTTCGCCAGCCAGGGCTTTCAGACCGAGCACAGCTACCACGGCCCGCGTTTTGAGACCTTTTACATGTGCATCCGCGCCGCCCAGGTCGGTTGCGGCGTCGCCCTGCTGCCACGCTTTCTGGTGGAGGAAGAGTTGGCCGACGGCAAGCTGGTGATTCCGTGGCAGCATGCAATGCCCAGCAGCGATGCCTATTACCTGGCCTACCCGGAGCATTCGGCGGAAGTCCCCAAGGTGCGCGACTTCGTCAAGTGGATGCTGGAGCAGGTCGAGACGCCCCACTGAAAAAACACTGGCCTTGGGCCTCGTGGATATGCGCCACTGGGCCCATTCCCTGAATCACGGCATAGGCTGCGGCCAGCCTGGAGATCCCCGTTATGAGCGAGAGTGTGTTTGCCGATCGCATCGTGCAGAACCTGCTCGACACCGACTTCTACAAGCTGACGATGATGCAGGCGGTGCTGCACAACTACCCCAACGTCGAGGTTGAATGGGAGTTTCGCTGCCGTAACAGCGAGGACCTGCGCCCTTATCTGGCGGAAATCCGCGTTCAGATCGAACGCCTCGCCGAGTTGAGCCTCAGCGCCGACCAATTGGGCTTTCTCGAGCGCATCAGCTTTATGAAGCCGGACTTCCTGCGGTTTCTCGGGCTGTTTCGCTTCAACCTGCGCTACATCCATACCGGCATCGAAAATGGCGAGCTGTTTATCCGCCTGCGCGGCCCGTGGCTGCACGTGATTCTGTTCGAAGTACCGTTGCTGGCGATTGTTAGCGAAGTGCGCAATCGCTACCGCTACCGCGAAGTGGTGCTGGAGCAGGCGCGCGAGCAGCTGTACCGCAAATTCGACTGGTTGACCGCCAATGCCAGCAGCGAGGAACTATGCGAATTGCAGGTGGCTGATTTCGGCACGCGGCGCAGGTTTTCCTACCGCGTGCAGGAGGAAGTGGTGACTGTGCTCAAGCACGATTTCCCCGGTCGTTTTGTCGGCACCAGCAATGTGCACCTGTCCCGCGAGCTGGACATGAAACCCCTGGGCACCATGGCCCACGAATGGATCATGGCCCACCAGCAACTCGGTCCACGCCTGATCGACAGTCAGAGCGCCGCCCTCGATTGCTGGGTCCGCGAGTACCGGGGCTTGCTCGGCATCGCCCTGACCGACTGCATCACCACTGACGCCTTCCTCAACGATTTCGATCTGTACTTCGCCAAGCTGTTCGACGGTTTGCGCCATGACTCCGGCGACCCGATTGCCTGGGCTGAAAAAGCTATCGCCCACTACCACAAGCTGGGCATCGAGCCGATGAGCAAGACCTTGGTATTCTCCGACAGCCTGACGCTGCCTCGATCGCTGGAGATCTTCCGGGCGCTGCGCGGTCGGATCAATGTCAGTTTCGGCATCGGCACCAACCTGACTTGCGACATTCCCGGTGTCGAGCCCATGAGCATCGTGCTTAAAATGGCTGCCTGCAATGGCCAGCCCGTTGCCAAGATCAGCGATGAACCGGGCAAGACCCACTGCAAGGACCCGAATTTCGTCGCCTATTTGCGACACGTGTTTCAAGTACCTGCCGCCCCATCCGCACATTCAAGCAAGGAGTAATTCATGCAAGCCGTACAGCGTGAGATTGCTGAGCAGCTCAAGGTTCAACCGCCATTCGCCGACCAGGCTGCCCTGGAAGCGGAAATCGTCCGGCGAGTCGGTTTCATTCAGGATTGCCTGGTCAACTCCGGGCTCAAGACGCTGGTACTGGGGATCAGCGGCGGCGTCGACTCGCTGACCGCCGGCCTGCTGGCCCAGCGTGCCATGCGCGAGCTGCGTGAGCGCACGGGTGACATGTCCTACAAGTTCATTGCCGTTCGCCTGCCGTATCAGACCCAATTCGACGAACACGAAGCCCAGGCTTGCGTGGACTTCATCACCCCCGACGAGCGCCACACCGTCAACATTGGCCCGGCCGTCAAGGCCCTGGCCAGTGAAGTCGCGGCCTTTGAAGGCAAGCCGGCGGCGGCGGTGGACTTCGTCCTGGGCAATACCAAGGCACGGATGCGCATGGTCGCTCAGTACACCATCGCCGGCGCCGCCCAGGGCCTGGTGATCGGCACCGACCACGCGGCCGAGGCGGTGATGGGTTTCTTCACCAAGTTCGGTGACGGTGCCTGCGATCTCGCCCCCCTGAGTGGCTTGGTGAAGAACCAGGTACGGGCCATCGCCCGACACTTCGGCGCCCCCGAGTCGCTGGTGGAAAAAGTACCCACCGCCGACCTCGAGGACCTGTCCCCGGGCAAACCGGATGAAGCGTCCCATGGCGTGACCTACGGCGAAATCGACGCCTTCCTGCACGGCGAGCCGGTCCGCGAAGAAGCGTTCCGGATCATCTGCGACACCTATCGCAAGACCCAGCACAAACGCGTGATGCCGTTTGCGCCTTGAGGCGTGAGTGAATGAAAAAGCCCGCTGAAGTGTTGAGCTTCAGCGGGCTTTTCTTTGGCCAAAACATGCGTCGATGCGAATGGCCCCTTCTCGCGCAAGGCCGCTCCCACAGATTGTGTGATCACCGAAAATTCCTGTGAGAGCTGGGTTGCCAGCGAAGAGCGATGACGCGGTGTGCCTGATTACTTCAGGGTCACGGTGCCTTTCATCATCGAGATGTGGCCAGGGAACGAGCAGAAGAAGCCGTATTTTTCATTGGCATCGAGCTTGGAAACGTCGAATGTCACCGAGTCTTTTTCGCCAGCACCGATGATTTTGGTGTGGGCGATGATGCGCGCGTCGCCGTCTTTCAGGTAGTTCTTGTCGATGCCGGCGGCCAGACCGTCAGTGGCGATCGGCTGCATGTCCGCTTCTTTGCTCAGTACCCAGTTATGGCCCATGACGTTCTTGGGCAGGCTGCCAGAGTGGGTCAGCTCGACGGTGAAGGTTTTGCAGCTCTTGTCGATTTCAATGGCCTTGCTGTTGAAGGACATTTGGTCGGTGGAGTCGACGGTGACCTTGCATTCCGCAGCCATCAATTGGCTGCTGGCCAGCGTCAGCAGGGATACCGCAACAAGTTTGGCAAACATGGTGAATCTCCAAGGCAGGGTTAAAAAAATCCGTATGGTGTAGAGACTGCCTGAAAATTCCAGAAGTTCATATGACCTGAATCAAGAATTGTATACAACTTTCGGGCTATGGGACCCATCGACACAATCTACCAGCCAGACACCTCGCGCCAGCTTAAGATCAGCCCATCGACCCAAGCCTGGAGTACCCATCATGTTCATCAACAGCCTGTTATGCAGCCTGCTCGCGGCCTACGCCTGTGGTGCCAGCGGCACCTGCGAAGAACCCCGGCGCGCGGATTAATCCTTGGAGCACCCGGCGCCAACCATTACTCTGCGCTCGTCCCTGATCACGGAGTAAGGCATGTCTCTAACATCTGTTTGTGTGTTTTGCGGCGCCAGCACTGGCTCCAACCCGGCCTACCGCGAAGCCGCCATCGCCCTCGGTAAAGAGCTGGCCCGACGCCAATTGACCCTGGTCTATGGCGGTGGCGCCGTCGGCCTGATGGGCATTGTCGCCGACGCCGCGCTGGCGGCAGGCGGTGAAGTGATCGGGATTATTCCCGAAAGCCTGAAAAGCAAGGAAATCGGGCACAAGGGCCTGACTCGCCTGGAAGTGGTCGACGGCATGCATGCGCGCAAGGCTCGGATGGCCGAACTCAGCGACGCCTTCATCGCCCTGCCCGGCGGCCTGGGGACATTCGAGGAACTGTTCGAAGTCTGGACCTGGGGCCAGCTCGGCTACCACGGTAAGCCGCTGGGCTTGCTGGAAGTGAATGGTTTCTACAGCAAACTCACCGCTTTTCTTGATCATGTCGTCGGCGAAGGCTTCGTTCGCAGCCATCACCGTGACATGCTGCAAACCAGCGAATCGCCGCAAGATCTGCTGGATGCGCTGGATACCTGGCAGCCCGTCGTCACGCCAAAATGGGACGGACAAAAACCCAACTAACCCTTGTCCCCTGTTTAAAGGCAGAATACGCGCCGCCCAACCTCACCTTCGACCCCAGAGGATCGCCCATGGCCAAACCTAATTACTCCTTCGCCAAACGTCAGAGAGACTTGGCCAAGGAGCAGAAGAAAGAGGAAAAGCTGCAACGCAAGAAAGCGGCTGCCGAAACAGACGCACTGAACCCCGGCACCGACAGTGAAGTGGTTGCAGATGACACGGTAGAGGCACCGAAAGACCTGGCCCCCGAGGCCTGAATCGCGATCTTTTGTAGAAGTGGGTAAGCCCCCGCTTCTACAAAGGCATCACCGTCACCCTCACCTCCGGATCGTGGCTGCCACCGCCCAGGATCACCCCGCGCAATGGCGAGACATCGGAAAAGTCCCGGCCCCAGGCCAGGGTAATGTGCTCCAGCGCAGGCTGCACATTGTTGGTCGGATCGAAATCCACCCAGCCCAACTCCGGGCAGAACACTGAAACCCAGGCATGGGAAGCATCGGCACCGATCAGCCGCGGCTGGCCCGGTGGCGGCTGCGTCAATAGGTAACCGCTGACATAACGCGCCGCCAATCCCCGCGAACGCACGCAGGCCAGCATCAAGTGGGCAAAATCCTGGCAGACCCCACGTCGCCGCTCCAACACCTCCACCAAGGGTGTCGCAACCTGTGTGGCTTCGGCGTCGAAGGTAAACTCGCTGAAGATCTTCTCCATCAACGCCTGGACGCCCAGCATCAACGGCCTTCCCGGAGGAAAGCAACTGTGGGAAAACTCGACAAAGCTACTCTTGAGGTGCACATAGGGCGACTCGAAGCGGTAACGACAGGCCTGCAGCAGGTCCTCAGTGACAGCCCGGCCGCTGTAGGTCAAGGCGCTGCGAGTCGCCTCCCAGGCCGGTGATCGTTGGAAATCCACTGTCGGACGGTCCAATACCTCGACACTCAAGCGGGCATTGACCTGCAACTCATCGTGCGGTCGCTCAAACGCCAGGCGCGTCAGCGGATTACCGAATACATCAAGCTCGTCTCGGCGAGTCGTCGGGTCCGGGCTAATCAGCAACTGTTGTTCGGTACAGCGTTGCCAGGCGCAGGCGCGTGGCCACAAATGGGCGAGCTGCTGAGCCAGGGATACCGGACTGTCGTAGTGGTAGTGGGTGTCATGAAGAATCTGATAACGGGCACTCATTACACGGACACCGTACGTTGGCTGATATCGTCGACATGGGCGAAATGGCGCAGTGCCAGGCGATCCGAGACCTGATTACTGACGTCGGCGATTTCCTGCAGCAAGTCCGCTAGCCCGTTGAGCGCCGAACGCACGCTGCTGTCGCCAAACAGGGCGTTCTCCAGGCAACCCAGGTCAACGCTGGCCAGGCGCTCGACCAGTATCGGCAACGCCAGCTCGCGAGGCGCGGCGAAATCATCGTTCAGCCGCTTAAGGCTGCGGCTTACCAGCTTCAGTTGAAAGAGCACCGCATGAGGGTTCTGCTCATCGAGCAGCAACAAGTCGAGCACCGGGATCAGTTGTGCCACCGCCAGATAGCGCGAGCGGTAGGTGATACTGCTGTTCCCCAGCTCAAGCAGCCACTCCAACCCGGCCTGTTCAAAGGCGCCAGCGCCGCGCAGGAAGCCCGCCAGGCTGCTGCTCAGGAACTGCAGGCGCTCGATCCGCCGGCCAATCATCAGGAATCGCCAGCCTTCGTCGCGGGTCATGTCATCCAGGGCAAAACCCGAAAGGGCCGCCAGCGACATCACCAGGCGATTGAGGAAGTCCAGCAGTTCACCGAAATCAGGGGCCTCGGTTTCCAGCTCCAGGGCTTCGCGCTGCAGCTCAACCAACGCCTGCCAGTTTTCCCGCGACAGCTTGCCCCGTACCTGGGACGCCGCCCATTGCAGGCGTTGCAGGTTAGCGCGCAGGCTAAATGACCAATCCTCCCCCAGCAGCGCGGCGAGCAGGCGCTCGGGCAGTTCACCCTCATCGGGCAACAGCAACAGGCTTTCACCCAACTCGACAGCCGCCTGCAAGGTGCGCGGATCATCGCCATCGACATAACGACTGAGCATGATGCGTAGCAGCCGAGCGCTGTCATCACAGCGCTCGCAGTAACGACCAAACCAGAACAGGTTCTCCACTACGCGCGAGGGCAGGTAGGGATCGCGGCGTATCAGGTCGTGGACGCCCAGGGTTCGTTGCGCCTTCCACTGCTCGCCAACCGGCGCCCGTTGGCCCAACACCCAGGTGTCCTTGCTGGCACCGCCACGCTGCATCGACACCACTTCGGCATCGGCCTCTCCGGCAACCCGGGTCAGGCCTCCCGGCAACACCCGATAGCCATCATCATCGGCCACCGCATACATCCGCATGCCGATGGCGCGTGGCTGCAGTTGACCAGTCTCGGCCTGCCAGACCGGCGCTTGGGACAATTGTGCGAGTTCTTGCGCGACATAAGCGTATGGCCTCGCCCGTATGCGCTCAGCCAGCTCTTCACGCTGTTTTTCACTCAAGTCACGGCCAAAAACCGGCGAAAAGCTTTGCGACGGAAACGCTGGTTTGATCAGCAGCTCCGGCAACTTTTCCAGCGCTTGCGCCAGCACGGGAGGCTCGCCGCACCACCAGGTGGCAATCGACGGCAGGATCAACGCCTCACCAAACAGGAACTCATTGATCTTCGGCAGGAATCCCAGCAGCCCCGGTGACTCGAGCACTCCGCTGCCCAAGGCATTGGCCACCAGCACCCGCCCTCGACGTGCCGCCTCCAGCAAACCCGGCACACCCAGAGCCGAGTCGGTCCGCAGTTCCAGCGGATCGCAGAAGTCATCATCGAGCCGGCGCATGATTGCGTGGACCCGGCGCAGGCCGCTGAGGGTCTTGAGATAGACCGTGGCATCACGCACCGTCAAGTCGCCGCCTTCGACCAGCGGATAACCCAGTTGCCGCGCCAGGTACAGGTGTTCGAAATAACTTTCATTGAAGCGCCCGGGGGTCAACAGCACCACCAGCGGTACCTCGTCGTCGCAGGATGCCTGGCGGGCCAGGGTTTCCTGCAGGGTGCGAAAAAAACCGGCCAGGTGTTGAACGTGCATATCGCGGTACAACTCTGGAAAGGCGCGCGAGACGATGGTGCGGTTTTCCAGGGCGTAGCCGGCGCCGGAGGGCGCTTGGGTGCGGTCGGCGGTGACCCACCAGCGGCCATCGGGTGTGCGGGCCAGATCGACTGCATAGAGGTGCAAAAATATGCCGTCTGGTGCCTGGATGCCCTGGCAGGGCCAAAGGAAATTGTTGTGACCGAACACCAGCTCAGCCGGTAGCAGCCCTTCGGCGATCAAACGTTGCGGGCCATACAGGTCGGCCAGCACGGCATTCAGCAGGCGCGCCCGCTGGGCAATCCCGGCCGACAGCTGTTGCCACTCATCGGCGGCGATGACATGAGGTAGCAGGTCCAGCTCCCAGGGCCGGTCAGCGCCCTTGGGATCGGCATAGACGTTATAGGTGACGCCGTTTTCCTGGATCTGCCGGGCCAGCAGTGTCTGTCGCTGCCGCAGCTGTCCGGGCGTGCTGCGCTGCAAGTGATCAAACAGCCGCCGCCAATGCGCGCGCACGCCGCCCTTGTCATCGAGCAGTTCATGGTAGGTGCCCGCCGTGAGCGGGTAACGGTCTAACAGGTCGGACATGGAAAGCTCGGCAGAGACAAGGAAATATCACAGTAACGCAGACCTGTGACGCCGAGGTGCGCGGCGTCGCGGATGCTTCAGAAACGTCGTAAATCGAGGGTCAAGGGGAACTCGTCATCGATCACCGGCGACACGACAGACAAGGTCCCAGGGCTATGCCCGAACCGGAAAAACCGTGCCATGCGTCGACTCTCCGCCTCATTGGCGTTCACCGGCAAGCTGTCGTAATTGCGTCCACCCGGATGGGCGACGTGATACTGGCAACCGCCCAGCGAACGCTGCATCCAAGTATCGACCAGATCAAACACCAAGGGCGCATGCACCGGGATGGTCGGCTGCAGGCAATTAGCCGGCTGCCAGGCGCGGAACCGCACACCAGCGACGAACTCGCCGACGCGCCCGGTCGGTTGCAGCGGCACAGGAATACCGTTGCACGTCAGGCTGTAACGCTGCGGCGCAAGCCCGGTGAGCTTGACCTGCAGGCGCTCGAGCGACGAATCGACGTAACGTACCGTGCCGCCTGCCGCCCCCTCCTCGCCCAGCACATGCCACGGCTCCAGCGCCTGACGCACTTGCAGTTCAATGCCGTTGACCGCGTAGTCTCCGACCTTGGGAAAGCGAAACTCCAGATGCGCCGCGAACCAATCAGTGCGCAGCCCATAACCTGCCGCGTTGAGCTCGGCGATGACGTCGGCGAAATCCTGCTCGATAAAGTGCGGCAACAGGAAGCGATCATGCAGTTGCGTGCCCCAGCGTGCCAACTTGGCGGGCGTATACGGTTCGCGCCAGAACCGTGCCACCAGCGCCCGCAGCAACAGTTGCTGAGCCAGGCTCATGCGGGCATGGGGTGGCATCTCAAAAGCGCGCAGCTCCAGCAGGCCGAGGCGGCCGGTGACACCGTCCGGCGAATACAGCTTGTCGATGCAGAACTCGGCCCGATGGGTATTGCCCGTGACATCTATCAGCAAATTGCGCAGCAAGCGATCCACCAGCCACGGCGCGCACTCGACGCCAGGTCCCGGCATCTGCGCGAAGGCGATTTCCAGTTCGTACAACGCGTCATTGCGCGCTTCGTCCACCCGCGGCGCCTGGGAAGTCGGGCCGATGAACAGTCCGGAAAACAGGTAGGACAGCGATGGATGGTTATGCCAGTAGCTGATCAGGCTACGTAACAGATCGGGGCGGCGTAAAAAGGGTGAATCCGCCGGAGTCGCGCCGCCCAGGACGAAATGGTTACCACCGCCGGTGCCGGTATGCCGGCCATCGATCATGAATTTCTCGGTGCTCAGGCGCGTCTGCCGTGCCTCTTCGTAGAGGAATTCGGTGCGTTCCACCAACTCATCCCAACTGGCGGACGGCTGCACGTTGACCTCGATGACGCCCGGGTCCGGGGTTACCCGGAAATTGCTCAACCGTGGATCGCTCGGCGGTTCATACCCTTCAAGCAAAACCGGGCACTGCAACTCCTCGGCAGTCGCCTCAATGACACTGACCAGCTCCAGGTAGTCCTCGACCCGCTGCAGCGGCGGCATGAACAGGTACAGGCGCCCTTCCCGGGCTTCGGCACAGAGCGCAGTGCGCGTCAGCCAGTCGGCGGATTCGTCAAAGGCCGGGGCACGCTCCTCGGCCGTTACAGCGGGCTGCTGATCGCGCAGTTGTTCGCTGCCTGGCAACGCCGGCAAGTCCTGATTGGGATCGACGGGATGAATAAACGGGTAATCGGCCGCTTTCACCCAAGGCTGTGACCCCAGCGGCAAGCGATAACCCAGGGGCGAATCGCCGGGGACCAAACGACAATGCTCATCACGCAGGTACCAGCGTCCGCTCTGCCATTGATCGCCCTTGGCAGTGCGAGCCAGCGGCAACACCTGACCGATTACCTTGTCCAGGCCCTGGCTGAAGACCTTGCGCAAGCGAGCACGCTCCAGCGGCTCTTCCAGCCGGGAGTCTTCAGCGCTGACGTTCTGCGCCAGGGCACCTTCGCGCCAGAGGTAATAGAGACTGTCCTCGTAGGCAGGGAACACAAAGCGCGCAGGCAGTTTCAGGCGCTCGGCCACACTCGCCAGGAAACGCCCAGCCAGGGTGCTGTCGGCGGCGTAATCCTGCTGCTCATCGGCGATCAACGCCGGCTCATGCCAGATCGGCACACCGTCCCGCCGCCAATAGCAATTCAACGACCAGCGCGGCAACTGTTCACCGGGGTACCACTTGCCCTGGCCAAAGTGCACCAGGCCCTGGGGCGCGTAACGCTGGCGCAAGCGCTGGAACAACTCGGCAGACAAGCGACGCTTATCAGGCCCGAGGGCGGCGGTGTTCCATTCGGCGCCATCCGGGTCATCGATGGAGACAAAGGTCGGCTCGCCCCCCATGGTCAAGCGCACATCGCCGGCTTGCAGGTCAGCGTCGATCTGCCGCCCCAAATCTTGAATCGCCTGCCACTGTTCGTCGGTGTAGGGCTGGGTCACCCGAGGGGCTTCCCAGATTCGCTCAACCGACATCTCATGAGTGAATTCGCACTCGCAGGGTTCGACCAAGCCACTGATAGGTGCCGCGGAGGAAGGATCGGGACTACAGGCCAGCGGAATATGCCCTTCACCCGCAAATAGCCCGGAGGTGGCGTCCAGGCCGACCCAACCGGCGCCCGGCAGATAGACCTCGCACCAGGCATGCAGGTCGGTGAAATCGACTTCAGTGCCCGACGGGCCGTCGAGGCTTTTGACGTCGGCGGTCAGTTGAATCAGGTAACCGGACACGAAGCGCGCCGCCAGACCGAGATTGCGCAGCAATTGCACCAGCAGCCAGGCCGAGTCGCGGCACGAGCCGGACGCATGTTCCAGGGTGTATTCCGGGGTCTGCACGCCAGGTTCCAGGCGAATCAGGTAATTGATGTCCTCGCTCAGGCGCTGGTTGAGCGCCACCAGGAAATCCACGGCCGGCAGCGGGGTACGATCAATCCCGTCAAGGTAGGCCTTCAGCTGGGGCGTCAAGGGCAGCGTTTCGAGGTAGGGCGCCAGCTCCTTGCGCTCGTCAGCGGCATAGGTGAAGGGAATTTGCTCGGCATAGGGTTCGAGGAAAAAGTCGAACGGATTGAACACCGCCATCTCGGCCAGCAAATCGACCTCGATACGCAGCTCTGTGGTTTTTTCCGGGAATACCAGACGCGCCAGGTAGTTGCCTTGGGGGTCCTGTTGCCAATTGATGAAATGCTGCTCGGGCAACACTTTCAGCGCGTAAGAAAGAATCCGCGTCCGGCTGTGGGCAGCCGGACGCAGGCGAACGATCTGCGGACCGAGTTCGACTGCGCGGTCGTAGCGGTAGTGCGTGACGTGATGCAAAGCGACATGAATCGACACGGCGTGCCTCCTGCGAGCCTTGGGCGTGACGCAAAGCGCGCAAGACTTATGCCATATGGCGCGTGCGACGCTTTACCCTGATCCTGAGGGAAGTACAGCACCAAAACCGGGCGACCGCCCAGTGGCAGGTGCAGGATTGCACGTAAATGTGGCGAGTGTCTGAACGAGCCTTCCCAGCACCTTGTGGGAGCCCGGGCTGCGCTCCGCTACTTAAGATGGGGCCGGTCGCTTCACTGCATTTCCTGGAGGGATAAATGCAAAACGCCAACCCTGAGGTTGGCGTTTTGTTTAGCGTGGCACCACCGGCTTGCGGGCCGGCTTCGGTCCCTTGCCCTTGGCGGCGTCCTTGCGCTCCTTGGCCGCTTGCTGGTTGCGGGCGAACGCCGCAGCCTTGGCCTGTTCACGCTTGTCCCACGGATTGCCACCATCGCTGGCGCGCGGTGGCAACCCGGTATGTTGGGTCAGGACCTTGGTGGTCTTCTCACCCGACACTTTGTGGCTACCTGCCGGCGTTGAGTTCTTGCGACGAGCGCTCTGGTAGCTGTCGGTGGACGGCTGGTGCAGCGGGATCAACTGATTCTTGCCCGGCCCGATCAAGTCAGCACGACCCATGCGGGTCAATGCTTCACGCAGCATCGGCCAGCCTTTAGGGTCGTGATAGCGCAAGAACGCCTTGTGCAGGCGGCGCTGCTCCTCGCTCTTGACGATGGTCACGCCGTCGCTCTTGTAGGTGACCTTGCGCAGCGGATTCTTGCCCGAGTGATACATCGCGGTGGCGGTGGCCATTGGCGAAGGGTAGAACGCCTGCACCTGGTCGGCACGGAAGCCGTTGCCCTTGAGCCACAGCGCCAGGTTCATCATGTCTTCGTCGGTGGTCCCCGGGTGGGCGGCGATGAAGTACGGAATCAGGTACTGCTCCTTGCCTGCTTCCTTGGTGTACTTCTCGAACATCCGCTTGAACCGGTCGTAGGTGCCGATCCCCGGTTTCATCATCTGGTTGAGCGGACCTTCCTCGGTGTGTTCCGGGGCGATCTTCAGGTAACCGCCGACGTGGTGGGTCACCAGCTCCTTGACGTACTCCGGCGACTCGACCGCGAGGTCGTAGCGCAGGCCGGAGGCGATCAGGATCTTCTTCACACCCGGCAAGGCACGGGCGCTGCGATACAGTTGGATCAGCGACGAGTGGTCGGTGTTCAGGTTCGGGCAGATGCCCGGGAACACACACGATGGCTTGCGGCACGCGGATTCGATTTCCGGGGTCTTGCAGGCAATGCGGTACATGTTCGCGGTCGGCCCGCCAAGGTCGGAAATCACCCCGGTAAAACCCGGCACCTTGTCGCGAATCTCTTCGATCTCGCGAATGATCGACTCTTCGGAACGGTTCTGGATGATCCGGCCTTCGTGCTCGGTGATCGAGCAGAAGGTACAGCCACCGAAGCAGCCGCGCATGATGTTCACCGAGAAGCGGATCATGTCGTAGGCCGGGATCTTCTCCTTGCCGTACGCCGGGTGCGGGACACGGGCGTAGGGCATGCCGAACACATAGTCCATTTCTTCGGTGGTCATCGGAATCGGCGGCGGGTTGAACCAGACGTCGACTTCGCCGTGCTTCTGCACCAATGCGCGGGCGTTGCCCGGGTTGGTTTCCAGGTGCAGCACGCGGTTGGCGTGAGCATAAAGCACTGCGTCGTTACGGACTTTTTCCACCGACGGCAGGCGAATCACGGTCTTGTCGCGGGTCATCTTCGGGCTGGCCAGGATCTGCACGACCTTGGCTTCCTGAGGATCCTCAACGGGCCCCTTCTCCTGCTCGATGGCGCAGGCCTGGGTGTCCTGGGTGTTGACGTACGGGTTGATGATCTTGTCGATCTTGCCCGGACGGTCGATGCGCGTCGAGTCGACTTCGTACCAGTCTTTTGGCGTGTCGCGACGAATGAACGCGGTGCCGCGCACATCGGTGATGTCTTCGATCTTGTGCCCGTAGGACAGGCGCTGAGCCACTTCGACAATCGCCCGCTCGGCGTTGCCGTACAGCAGGATGTCAGCGCTGGCATCGATCAGGATCGAGTTACGCACCCGATCCTGCCAGTAGTCGTAGTGGGCAATGCGGCGCAGGGAAGCTTCAATGCCGCCAAGGACGATCGGCACATGCTTGTAGGCTTCCTTGCAGCGCTGGCTATACACCAGGCTCGCGCGATCCGGACGCTTGCCGGCCATGCCGCCAGGGGTATAGGCGTCGTCGGAACGAATTTTCTTGTCGGCGGTGTAGCGGTTGATCATCGAATCCATGTTGCCGGCCGCGACGCCGAAGAACAGGTTCGGCTCGCCGAGCTTCATGAAGTCGTCTTTTGACTGCCAGTTTGGCTGGGCAATGATCCCGACGCGGAAGCCCTGGGACTCCAGCAGCCGGCCGATGATGGCCATGCCGAACGATGGATGGTCGACGTAGGCATCACCGGTGACGATGATGATGTCGCATGAATCCCAGCCAAGCTGATCCATCTCCTCCCTGCTCATCGGCAGGAATGGCGCTGGACCGAAGCATTCGGCCCAGTACTTGGGATAGTCAAATAACGGCTTGGCTGTTTGCATGACGGTGACCGGTGTTGAGGTGAAAAATCGCGGGCGCGGAATATAGCACAAATTTTGACCAATTCCGACGGTGACGGTCGGAAATTACGGCGAACTCATCGCGGCGATCCGACTTGCCCACGAGGGGGCCCTTTCAGGCACTAGACAACTTATTCATCGTCATCAAAGTTATAGCTACCCGGCGCCAGGTTCTCAAAGCGCGTGTATTTGCCGATGAACGCCAACCGAACAAAGCCGATCGGGCCGTTCCGCTGCTTGCCGATGATGATTTCAGCAATGCCTTTGTGCTCGGTTTCCGGGTGATACACCTCGTCCCGGTACACGAACATGATCACGTCGGCGTCCTGCTCAATGGCTCCGGATTCACGCAAGTCGGAGTTGATCGGGCGCTTGTTCGGACGCTGCTCCAGGGAACGGTTGAGCTGCGACAGCGCCACCACCGGGCAGTTGAACTCTTTGGCCAGGGCTTTCAGGGATCGGGATATCTCGGAAATCTCGTTAGTCCGGTTATCGCCACCGGAGCCTGGGATCTGCATCAACTGCAGGTAGTCGATCATGATCAGACCGATCTCACCGTGCTCACGCGCCAGACGACGGGTTCGGGCGCGCATTTCCGAGGGGCTGATGCCGGCAGTATCGTCGATGAACAACTTGCGATCATTCAGCAGGTTGACCGCCGAGGTCAGGCGCGGCCAATCGTCGTCTTCCAGCTGGCCGGAACGGACCTTGGTCTGGTCGATACGCCCCAGGGAGGAGAGCATACGCATGATCAGCGATTCGCCTGGCATCTCCAGCGAGTAAACCAGAACAGCCTTATCGCTGCGCAACACGGCGTTTTCTACCAGGTTCATCGCAAAGGTGGTTTTACCCATCGATGGACGACCGGCGACGATGATCAAGTCTGCGGGCTGCAAGCCGCTGGTCTTCTCGTCGAGGTCGGTGTAACCGGTGGACAGGCCAGTAATCGCGTTGTCGGTGTTAAACAGGGTGTCGATGCGATCGATGGCTTTGGTCAACAGGTCGTTGACACCCACCGGGCCGCCGGTTTTCGGCCGGGCCTCGGCGATCTGGAAGATCTGCCGTTCAGCTTCATCGAGGATTTCTTCGGCCGTACGCCCTTCCGGGTTGAAGGCGCTGTCGGCGATCTCGTTGCTGATACCGATCAATTGGCGCAAGGTCGCACGTTGGCGAACGATCGCGGCGTAGGCCTTGATGTTGGCAACCGATGGCGTGTTTTTTGCCAGCTCGCCCAGGTAACCCAGGCCGCCGACTTGCGAGGTCTGCCCTTCCTTGTCCAATTGCTCGGCCAGGGTCACGACGTCGATCGGCATGTTCTGATCGGCCAGCTTGGCGATCGCACGGAAAATCAGGCGGTGGTCATGACGATAGAAATCACCGTCCGATACCTGATCGAGCACGCGTTCCCAGGCGTTGTTGTCCAGCATCAGACCACCGAGTACAGCCTGTTCGGCCTCGATGGAATGTGGCGGCACTTTCAGCGCGGCGGTTTGCAGATCGTATTGCTCAGGAGCGGAGATATCGTTCATGGCCACTTGGAATCAGATTGAGAAAATCAGGAACTGCAGAAAAACAAAGGGCACGACCTGAAAACAGGATCGTGCCCGATGTTACCGACAAGCACCCGAGGGTGCCAGCCGACAAGTACTGCTTAAGCTGCTACCACGACAACGCGTACGGTGGCTTCAACTTCAGCGTGCAGGTGCACAGCTACGTCGAATTCACCTACGTTGCGGATGGTGCCGTTCGGCAGACGAACTTCGCTTTTCGCAACTTCAACGCCAGAGGCGGTCAGTGCGTCAGCGATGTCGTGAGTACCGATCGAACCGAACAGCTTGCCTTCGTCACCAGCGGTGGCAGTGATAGTCACTTCCAGCTCGGCCAGTTGGGCAGCGCGGCTTTCAGCCGATGCTTTCTTGTCTGCTGCAGCTTTCTCCAGCTCAGCGCGACGCTCTTCGAACGCAGCCAGGTTGGCAGCGGTCGCAGCGGTAGCTTTGCCGTAAGGCAGCAGGTAGTTACGGCCGTAACCAGCCTTAACGTTCACTTTGTCGCCCAGGTTGCCCAGGTTGGCGACTTTTTCCAGAAGGATCAGTTGCATGTGGAAATCCTCTTAACTTTTAACCTTCACCGTTCGCGCTATCGACGTCTTTCGGCGTCAAACGACCGCGAAAATCAATCAGGCTGTCGACAATGGCCAGGACCACCAGCAACGGATAGATCAGCTGCATAAACAGCAACAGCGTTACGTACAACCCCACCAGCCAAAACTTGGCCAGTCGCTTTTCAGCCACCAGCCCATGAATCAGGGCCAGCCCGGCGAACACCAGCGGTACGCTGCACAACGGCGTCAGCATGGCCATCTGGGTACCGAAGTTCGGCCCCAGAAGCATGCACGCCAGCAGCAACATCGCTGGCCCCAGCGGGATTCGAATGGCGCGAAACTCGCGACCAAAACCACCGGGGTTGTACAACAACGCCTGCCAGTAGCGCCCGACAATCAGGCTCAGCACACTGACGATTTGCAGCAAGGCCGCTATCAGGCCGGTCAGGACCGGAGCAATCAGGGCGGCGAGACGCGCTCGCTCCTCTTCCGACAATTGTTGGTAGAGGTCACCAAGGGCCAGCGGCAGAATCTTTACCAGTTCCTGCGCCAGCATCTCGATGTGAGGGCGGTAAACCGCACCCAGCACCACTGAAAACACCACTCCCATCGCTACGCTGACCAGCAGCGTGCGGTTCCAGGACTCGCTTGCGCGCAAAACCAACGCAAGGCCCGACGATCCCAGCAGCACCATGAGCGCCCGTGGATCATCGGAATACAGCCACCAAATCAATGCTGGCAGCATTCCCAGAGCAAGAACGCCAGCGGCGTCCTTCAATCCGCGCCGCAGGAGCACCAGGCTCCCGGCGGCAGCACCCAACCAATACAACAACGGCAATGCTGCACATCCAGCCACTACCAGAGTGGCCTGCATACGGCCGCGCATGATGAACTCAGCTATGGCACGCATGCATTCAATCCTTTGCTACGTATCGACTGCCCGGTCTCAGCGGCCGTGGCTGTCGGTGTAGGCCAGCAGGGCCAGGAAGCGGGCGCGCTTGATAGCGGTGGCCAGCTGACGCTGATAACGAGCTTTGGTACCGGTGATGCGGCTTGGAACGATTTTGCCGGTCTCGGATACGTAGGCTTTCAGAGTGTTGAGATCTTTGTAATCGATCTCTTTCACGTCTTCAGCGGTGAAGCGGCAGAATTTACGACGACGGAAGAAACGTGCCATTTGATAGGCTCCTTAAAAGGTCCGTGGATTACTCGTCAGCGTTATCGCTGTTGTCGCTGTCATCACTATCAGCGCTTTCAGCGCCTTCGTGCTCAGGACGGTCGCGACGCTCACGGCGCTCACTGCGGTTTTCTTCAGCCTTGAGCATCTCGGATTGGCCGGTAACGGCTTCTTCGCGACGGATGACCAGGTTACGGATCACTGCATCGTTGTAGCGGAAGTTGTCTTCCAGCTCGGCCAGGGCCTTGCCAGTGCACTCAACGTTCAGCATCACGTAGTGAGCCTTGTGAACATTGTTGATTGCGTAGGCCAGTTGGCGACGGCCCCAATCTTCCAGACGGTGGATTTTGCCGCCGTCTTCTTCGATCAGCTTGGTGTAACGCTCAACCATGCCGCCGACTTGCTCGCTTTGATCCGGGTGGACCAAAAAGATGATTTCGTAATGACGCATGAATGCTCCTTACGGGTTGTAGCCTGCCGCTCAAAAGCGGTCAGACAAGGAGTGAATGACACTTATGGACTTGCCGGCGATGGACACATGCGTGCCTGCCGTCACAGCAAGGGGCGCAATTGTAGAGAAGGGGCGGGAGAGGTGCAAGGTAATTGGTGAATATTTGAGCAGCCTGCAATATGCAATTCCCTTGCAGGAGCGCCGCCCGGGCTGCTCCTACAGGGGGCGCGCGACCAAATCAGGACTTTTTGGCTGCAGCCTTGGCTTTTGCACCGCGCTGACGCTGAGCCTCGAACAGGCACACACCCGTTGCCACGGATACGTTCAGACTGCTGACGCTACCCGCCATCGGCAGGTTGACCAGATAGTCGCAATGCTCGCGCGTCAGACGGCGCATGCCTTTGCCTTCAGCGCCCATGATCAGGATGGTCGGGCCGGTCAGGTCCTGGTCATAAATGCTGACCTCGGCCTCGCCTGCTGTGCCGACAACCCACAGGCCGCGCTGCTGCAGTTTCTCCAGGGAGCGCGCGAGGTTGGTCACAGCCACCAACGGAATGACTTCCGCTGCGCCACAAGCGACTTTTCGTACAACCGGAGTCAAGGTAGCCGACTTGTCCTTCGGCACGATGACCGCTAGCGCACCGGCCGCATCGGCCGAACGCAGGCAGGCGCCGAGGTTGTGCGGATCCGTCACACCGTCGAGCACCAGCAACAGCGGCGCGCCTTCGGTGCGATCCAGCAATTCATCAAGCATTGCCTCGCCCCAGACCTGGCTCGGGCTGACTTCAGCCACCACGCCCTGGTGCACGCCTTCGACCCAGGCGTCCATTTCACGGCGCTCGGCCTGGCCCACCGCGACGCGGTTTTCGCCGGCCAGCTCGACCAGGGTCTGCACCCGCGGATCGCTACGGCCTTCGGCCAACCAGATCTGCTTCACACGTTTTGGGTGATGACGCAGCAATGCTTCCACGGCATGCACGCCGTAGATTTTTTCCAACTGACTCATGACTTGGCCTTAGGTTTACGTGCCCCGCCGCTCTTGGCTGGAGCGGAGCCCGCCTTTGGCGGACCCTTGCGGTGTTTGGTCGGCTTGCTGGCGCCAGACTTTTCAGTGGTCGAACGCCCGGACTTACCACCGACCGCTGCTTTGCCACTGCTTTTTGCTTCGGCGAGCAAGGCCTGCTTCATTTCCCGGCTTTTGCGCACTTCGGCGTTTTTCGCCGCAGCATCGCTTGGACGGTAGGCATCCGAGGCCTTTTCCTTGGCTGGGCCGCGACGACCGCCTCGCTCTGGCGCAGGTTCCGCTGCCGTTTTGGCTGCCGGCGCAGTGGTCTCGGCGCCACGTTTTTTGCGACCGATCGGTGCGCTAATGGTTTTTTCTGCCATCTCGAAGTCGATCTTGCGCTCGTCGAGGTCGACACGCATGACCCGCACTTCAACGGTATCGCCAAGACGGAAGCTGCGACCGGTACGCTCACCCGCCAGACGGTGATGCACAGGATCGAAGTGGTAGTAGTCGCCCGGCAAGGCGGTGACGTGAACCAGACCCTCGACGTAGATATCGGTCAGTTCAACGAACAGGCCAAAACCGGTCACTGCAGTGATCACACCAGGGAATGACTCACCCACGCGATCCTTCATGAACTCGCACTTGAGCCAGTTCACCACGTCACGAGTGGCTTCGTCGGCACGGCGTTCACTCATCGAGCACTGCTCGCCGAGTTGCTCCAGCGTCGCCTCGTCGTACGGATAGATGCGCGCTTTCGGAATGGTCATCGCGCCAGCACGTTTGACGTGCGGGGTGTCCATTTTCGAGTGTATGACACTGCGAATCGCCCGATGCGTGAGCAGGTCCGGGTAACGGCGAATCGGTGAGGTGAAGTGGGTATAGGCTTCGTAGTTCAGGCCAAAGTGGCCCTGGTTATCAGCGCTATACACCGCCTGGCTCAGGGAGCGCAGCATCACGGTCTGGATCAGATGGAAGTCCGGACGATCCTTGATGCTGGCCAGCAGAGCCTGGTAGTCCTTCGGCGATGGGCCGTCCTTGCCTTTGTGCAGGGACAGGCCGAGCTCGCCAAGGAAGGCGCGCAGTTTTTCCAGACGCTCCGGCGGCGGACCATCATGGACCCGATACAGCGCAGGGATTTCGTGCTTTTTCAGGAATTCGGCAGTGGCCACGTTGGCCGCCAGCATGCACTCCTCGATCAGCTTGTGGGCATCGTTACGCACGGTCGGCCGAATTTCGGCAATTTTGCGCTCGGAGCCGAAGATGATCCGGGTTTCCTGGGTTTCGAAATCGATCGCACCGCGTACGTGACGGGCGCCCAGCAACACCTTGTACAGCGAGTAAAGCTGCTTGAGGTGCGGCACTACGTCGGTGTATTCGCCACGCAATTGGCGTGCCTGGGTGGTTTTCGGCTGCTCGAGCATGGCGCTGACCTTGTTGTAGGTCAGGCGTGCGTGAGAGTGGATAACCGCTTCATAGAAGCAGTAGTCGGTCATTTCGCCGGATTTGGAGATGGTCATCTCGCAGACCATGGCCAGGCGATCGACATGTGGGTTCAGCGAGCACAGGCCGTTGGACAACTGCTCAGGCAGCATCGGTATCACACGCTCGGGGAAGTACACCGAGTTGCCGCGCACCTGGGATTCCGCATCCAGCGCTGAACCGATCTTCACGTAACTGGAAACGTCGGCAATCGCCACGTACAACTTCCAGCCGCCGGAGAACAGGCGCAGCTTGCCTGGCTTGGACTCGCAGTACACCGCGTCATCGAAGTCGCGGGCATCTTCGCCGTCGATGGTGACGAACGGCAGATGGCGCAGGTCGATGCGCTTCTCTTTGTCCTTCTCTTCAACTTCCGGCTTGAGCTTGGCCGCTTCCTTGAGCACTGCCTCAGGCCAGACGTGGGGAATATCGTAGGTGCGCAGGGCAACGTCGATTTCCATGCCCGGCGCCATGTAGTTACCCACGACCTCGACCACATCGCCTTGCGGCTGGAAGCGCGGTGTTGGCCAGTGAGTGATCTTCACCTCGACGAACTGGCCGATCTGGGCGCTGGCATTTCGACCCGGGGTGACCAACACTTCCTGCTGGATCTTCGGGTTGTCGGCAACGACGAAACCAATGCCACCTTCTTCGAAATAACGACCGACGATGGTTTCGTGGGCACGCGATACCACTTCGACAATCACACCTTCACGGCGACCGCGACGGTCCAGGCCGGAAACCCGCGCCAGGGCACGGTCACCATCGAACACCAGGCGCATTTGCGCCGGGCTCATGAACAGGTCGTCACTGCCGTCATCCGGGACCAGGAAGCCGAAACCGTCACGGTGACCGCTGATGCGGCCCAGGATCAGGTCGAGCTTGTCCACGGGTGCGTAGGTACCACGGCGGGTGTAGATCAGTTGAGCGTCGCGCTCCATGGCGCGCAATCGGCGGCGCAGGGCTTCGATCTGGTCTTCGGTGGTCAGACCAAACTCTTCGACTAGCTGCTCGCGAGCAGCAGGCGAACCACGATCAGCCAGGTGCTGAAGGATCAGTTCGCGGCTAGGGATAGGGTTTTCATATTTTTCCGCTTCACGAGCGGCCTCGGGATCGAGGGACTGCCAATCGGCCATTAGAGAGTTTTCACCTTGTCTATATGCGGGTTAGTTTGGCATACGCGTATTGAAACGGGAAATTTCGGGCTATAGAAGCCGTTAAAAGCCCCTTCCCACCTCAGACGCATGCACCGCCTGGCACCATTTAGCAAAATTTACCTGTTTTTTTGATGACAGGGGTTTACAGTTAATTTGTCGCTCCGTATAGTGCGCGCCATCGACGACGGACAACGTTGCCGATGCTGCCCAGATGGTGAAATTGGTAGACACGCCAGCTTCAGGTGCTGGTGACCTTACGGTCGTGGAAGTTCGAGTCTTCTTCTGGGCACCAATTTCGAGCTTGAGATTAGTTCAATTTCAAGGCTCACACAAAAACCCGCGAAAGCGGGTTTTTGCATTTTCAGCCTCTGATAAATATTTATCAAATCAGGGGTTTACAGATCAAACAGTGCTCCGTATAGTTCGCCACATCAACAGCGGCAACGTTGCTGATACTGCCCAGATGGTGAAATTGGTAGACACGCCAGCTTCAGGTGCTGGTGACCTTACGGTCGTGGAAGTTCGAGTCTTCTTCTGGGCACCAATTTCAAATTCAAGGTTACGATCTTGAATCTCACAAAAACCCGCGAAAGCGGGTTTTTGCGTTTCCGCCCTCCTGAAAATACCCGCCCTTGCAGGAGCGGTCGCCCGCGAAGAACGTCAACGATAACGCGTACATCCGGAATGCCAGTGGCGCTCTCGGGTTCTACGCGAGCAAGCTCACTCCTACAACAAGCAGTGCCACCACGCAAGGCGCACTTGAGAAACAATATCGTTTATCATTGTTGCAAGTTTTTGCAATGCGACAGTGAGGAACCCTGCGAATGATGTTTCGAAATACCCTGCGCCGCGGCCTGACCATCACGCTGCTGGGGCTGACCCTGGCCTCCCCGCTTACCCAGGCCGCCGATCCGGTTTCCCTGACGCTCTACAACGGTCAGCACAAGGAAGTCGGCGACGCCGTCGCCAAAGCCTTCGAAGCCAAGACCGGAATCCACGTCAACGTTCGCAAGGGCAGCAGCAACCAGCTCGCCAGCCAGATCGTCGAAGAAGGCGACCGCTCCCCCGCCGACGTGATTTACACCGAAGAATCCCCACCCTTGAACAAACTCGGCGAACAGGGCCTTCTGGCCAAGGCCGACGACGCCACCCTCGCGGTGCTGCCCAAGGACTACGTGGCCAGCAACGGCACCTGGATCGGTGTGACCGCCCGAGTCCGTGTCGTCGCCTTCAACCCGAAACTGATCGATGAAAAAGACCTGCCCAAGTCAGTGATGGAATTTTCCGATCCACAATGGCAAGGCAAAGTCGGTTTTGTCCCTACCAGCGGCGCGTTTCAGGAGCAAGCCGTAGCAATCATCAAGCTGCACGGCAGGGAGGCCGCCGAGGAATGGCTGACTGGCCTGCGCGCATTCGGCAAGACCTACAGCAACAACATGGTGGCGCTGAAGGCCGTGGAAAACGGCGAAGTGGCCACGGTGCTGGTCAACAACTACTACTGGTTCGCCCTGCAACGGGAGAAAGGCCAGCTCGACTCCAAGCTGCACTATTTCACCGGTGGCGACGTCGGCGGCCTGATCACCGTATCCAGCGCTGCCGTGCTCAAGTCCAGCAAGCATCCCCAAGAGGCCCAACAACTGCTCGCCTACATGGCCAGCGAAGAAGGCCAGCGGGTGATTACCCAGACCACTGCCGAGTACCCGCTGCACAAAGGCATGGAATCGGATCGCGGACTCAAGCCATTCAGCGAGCTGGAAGCGCCGAAAGTCACGCCGGCCAACCTTGGCAACGCCGAAGAAGCCCTGGAGCTGGAACGTGAAGTTGGCTTGAACTGATGAGCGCATTGCTGCCCGCCTCCGTCTCGCGCCCAGGCTTTGTCCCCGGGCGCAAAAGACCTTCGATCTGGCTGCTATTGCCGGTACTGCTATTGGTCTGCCTGAGCCTCTTGCCGCTGCTGTACGTTGGCCTCAAGGCCTGGCAGGCGGGCTGGGAGGAGGCGGTGCACCTGTTATGGCGGCCGTACGTGCTCGGCCTGCTGCGCAACACCCTGCTACTGATGCTCGGTGTCACCATCGCCAGCGCATTGATCGGCCTGTCACTGGCCTGGCTGCTGGAGCGCAGCAATCTGCCCGGCCGGCGTCTGTGGGGCGTGATCCTGTGCCTGCCGTTCGCCGTTCCGGCCTTCGTCAGCAGCTTTACCTGGGTGTCCCTGAGTGCCAGCTTCGAAGGCCTGGGCGGGGCGATACTGGTGATGACCCTGTCCAAGTACCCGCTGATTTTCCTGCCGGTGGCGGCCACCCTGCGCAATCTCGACCCAGCCCTTGAAGAATCGGCGCGCACCCTCGGTCTGAACCGCTGGGGCGTGTTTTTCAAAATCACCCTGCCATTGCTCTGGCCCTCGCTGCTGGCCGGCGCCTTGCTAATTGCCCTGCACATGCTGGTGGAATTCGGCGCCCTGTCGATCATCGGCCTGCAAACCTTCACCACAGCGATCTACCAACAGTTCGAGCTGGAATTCAGCAACGCCAACGCCGCGATGCTCTCTGCCGTGCTGCTGGCGCTGTGCCTGATGCTGTTGTGGCTGGAGTTGCGGGTGCGCGGCAAGGGGCGCCATGTGCGAATCGGCCAGGGCGCGGCACGGCACGCGGAGCAGGTTCGACTGGGTGCCTGGGCGCCATTGGGACAGCTCTACTGCCTACTATTGACGGTCATCGGCAGCGGCATCCCCTTGGGCATGCTGGTGTACTGGCTGGCGGTCGGCTCCTCAGCGGCATTCCCTGTGGCAGCCATTGGCGAGGCGCTGCTGTCTTCGCTGGCGCTGTCCCTGGGCGGCGCCGCGCTGTGCCTGGTGCTGGCGGTGCCGGTCGGCCTGTTGGTGGTGCGCTACAAGGGACGCCTGGCACTCTGGGCAGAACGCTTGCCCTATCTGCTGCACGCCCTGCCCGGCCTAGTGATCGCCCTGACCCTGGTGTACTTCGCCCTGCACTATGTGCCGGCGCTGTACCAGACCTCGGCCCTGCTGCTGATTGCCTACGCGCTGCTGTTCCTGCCCCTGGCCCAGGCACCGATCCGCACCGCCCTGAACAAGGCCGCGCCGCAACTGGAAGAAGCCGCCCGCACCCTCGGCGCCTCATCGTTTACCGCGTTTGTCCGGATAACATTGCCGATTATCTTTCCAGCGCTCGGCGCAGCCTTTGCTCTGGTGTTTCTCGATGCGATGAAGGAGCTGACAGCCACCCTGCTGTTGAGCCCGACCGGTCTCAACACTCTGGCGACCGAAGTCTGGGCGCATACCGCCAATGTCGAATTCGCGGCAGCGGCGCCCTATGCAGCGCTGTTGATTCTGGTATCCGGGTTGCCGGTGTATCTACTGACGACGCGGATGTATTTGAGCCGCTGAAATCGCCTTCGCGGGCGGCGAAAGGGTCGGCACTCACAACCGATCAAGCCCTGAACTGGCCCAGGCTCGCTTTCAACTGCGCTGCCAGACCGTCCAGCACCTTGCCGCTGGCGGTGGTCTGCTCCACCGCCTGGGCAGCCTTCTCGGCCTGGGCATGGATGGTCTGCACCCGCCCACGCACTGCTTGCGCGCCTTTGGCCTGGTGCTCTGCCGCCTGAGTAGCCAAACCGATGGCCGCATGCACCTGCTCGACCGACGCCTGGACTGACTGCTGCAGCCGCGCACTGTCGCGCAACACCAGCAGGCCTTCGCTAGCCTGGCGTCCAGCCTGACCAATGGCCGCCACTGCCTCACGAGCGCCCTGCTGCAGCGCACCGATATGCGCCTGAATGTCGCCGGTGGAACTTTGCGTCTTGCTCGCCAGCGCGCGAACCTCATCCGCCACTACCGCGAACCCACGTCCGGTCTCACCGGCCCGCGCCGCTTCGATGGCGGCGTTGAGCGCCAGCAGGTTAGTCTGCTCGGCGATCCCATGGATCACCTCTAGCACCACCTCGATCTGCTCGCTCTGCTGCGCCAAGCGCTCGATCACCTTGGCCCCGGTGTCTACCTGCCCGGCCAGAGCTTCGATCAGGCTCCCCACCTGTGCAGAAGTGCGGGTGTTTTCATCAGTGGCCTGGCGAATGTCCACCACTTGCTGCAAGGCCGCCTGCATGGCCTGGCTTTCAGCCTGTGCTTCGTCAGCCATTCGCGACAACGCCTGAAGGCTTTGCGCGACTTCATCACGCTGGGTTTGCGCCGCTGCGTCAGCCCCGGCATTGCGCTGGGTCAGCGCACCGATTTCGACTCCGGTACGCAGGGCCACATCACCCGCCTCCCGCACGATGGGCTGCAACTTGTCGACAAAGCGATTGACCGCCGACGCCATGTCACCGATCTCGTCCTTGCTGTTGATTTGCACGCGCTTGGTCAGGTCGCCCTCACCTGCCGCCAGATCATCCATCGCCACGATCAGCAACTTCAGACGATTGACCACCCGCCGCCCGAGCACCACAGCCAGCAGCAGCAACACCCCGCAGCCCACCAGTGCCAGCGCCAGGCCGATCCGCCAGCGCAAGGTCGCAGCAGCCTCCTGCACGGTACTGGCGGTATTGGCCTTCATTTCAGTTGCCGTCGATTGCGCCGACTGCAGACGGGAACGCATGGCGGTCGCGCTATCAGCCGCAGCGCCCTTGAGGCTATCGCCGACCAGTTGATCGCTACTGGCGATTAACGCCGAGAAGCGCTTGTCGAGCGCCACCAGGTCAGCCTCCACGGACGCCGTGGACACTCCCATCAAGACCTTGCCGATTTCCACGCCATTGGGATTGATCGATGCCTCGACGTAATACACCGAAGGATCGTTTTTCGCCGCATCCAGCACCTTGTCCAGCGCCCGCTCGCCCCGGCCCTTTTCCAAAAGGGCCTTATTGATCGGATTTTCGCGATTGAGGTAGCGCGTCAGATGCTGACCAGTGGCGTCGTCGTACACCACAAACAGCACGTTGGGATTGCGCTGGGCGCGGCGGGCGAATTCGGACAGGGTCGGAACGTCGTTGTCCCACATGGCCCTGGGTGCAACCGATGCCAGGAGTTGCGCCATGTCATTGGCAGAGTCCTTGAGGTCCTTTTCCAGCGTGGCACGCAGTTGCGCCTGCTCGTCTTCCAGTCGCGAGGACAAACCGGTTGTCAGGCGTTGTCGAGTGCTGGTTGAGAGGCTGTCGAGGCTTGAGGTGACTTCACGCCCGGCCTGCTCCAATTCGCCAGACAGCTTCTGGCTATCAGCGCCAAGGCGCGATGCCAGATCCGCCTCCAGGGCCGTCACGGTGCTCCGGGTAAGGGCGACAGCCACCACGACCTGCACCAAAAGGGCGATACCAAGGGTAACGAACACGGGCCGCAATAGACGGCTTTGTAACAGTGAGAGAACGGCAGACACGGTAAATCCCCCTGCTTCGGTGCTATTAAACTGACAGCACTCGCGAAGAGATAAACACAGCAAAGGTCATGCCGCCCGGCAGGCAGAAACGACAAAGGGCCCTTTGAAGGGCCCTTTGTTTTTTACATCAACAACTTATCAAGCGAACGGGTGACGCAGAACGATGGTTTCGATGCGGTCAGGACCTGTCGAAATAATGTCGATCGGCGCGCCGATCAGCTCTTCGACACGCTTAATGTAAGCACGGGCGTTGGCTGGCAGCTCTTCCAGGGTCTTGGCGCCCACGGTCGATTCGGTCCAACCCGGCACTTCTTCGTACACCGGCTGCAGGCCGACATAGCTGTCAGCGTCAGTCGGGGCAACGGCATTGCCTTCTGCGTCTTTATAGCCGACGCAGATGTTGATGGTTTCCAGACCGTCGAGCACGTCCAGCTTGGTCAGGCAGATGCCCGAGATGCTGTTCACATCGATAGCGCGACGCAGGATAACGGCGTCGAACCAGCCGCAACGACGGGCGCGGCCAGTGGTTGCACCGAACTCGTGACCTTGCTTGGCCAGGTGCGCACCGACGTCATCGAACAGCTCAGTCGGGAATGGACCCGAGCCTACACGGGTGGTGTAAGCCTTGGTGATACCCAGGATGTAGTCCAGGAACATCGGACCAACGCCCGAACCGGTAGCAACGCCGCCAGCCGTGGTGTTGGAGCTGGTCACGTACGGGTAGGTGCCGTGGTCGATGTCCAGCAGGGAACCCTGGGCGCCTTCGAACATGATGTCTTTGCCAGCACGACGCAGGTCGTGCAGCTCGGCGGTCACGTCCAGCATCAGCGGCTTGAGCAGCTCAGCGTATTGCTTGCACTCGGCCAAGGTCTTGTCGAACTCGATGGCCGGCTCTTTGTAGTAACCCACCAGCATGAAGTTGTGGTAATCCACCAGCTCACGCAGTTTGTCTTCAAAGCGCGGCATGTTGAGCAGGTCGCCCACACGCAGGCCACGACGTGCAACCTTGTCTTCGTAAGCCGGGCCGATGCCGCGACCGGTAGTACCGATCTTCAGCTCGCCACGGGCCTTCTCACGCGCCTGGTCCAGCGCAACGTGGAAGGACAGGATCAGCGGGCAGGACGGGCTGATACGCAGGCGCTCACGCACCGGTACGCCTTTCTCTTCCAGCTTGGTGATCTCGCGCAGCAGGGCGTCAGGTGCAACCACCACGCCATTGCCGATCAGGCACTGCACGCCTTCGCGCAGCACGCCTGACGGGATCAGGTGCAAGACGGTTTTTTCGCCGTCGATCACCAGTGTGTGGCCAGCGTTGTGGCCACCTTGGTAGCGCACTACGGCGGCAGCATGTTCGGTCAGCAGATCAACGATCTTGCCTTTGCCCTCATCACCCCATTGGGTGCCCAGGACTACGACATTCTTACCCATAACACTTGTCCTCATTCGCGCAAACTTGGTGCCGGCCACGGCCGGCAGGAAAACTCAAGAGGCCAGTGGCGATACTTGCCAAAGCCCGTTCTGCTGGATCAATTGCCGGTCGCAGTCCGCATCACGGGCGGCGGCCAAAGGCTGCCCAGGCAAGGCCTGGACAACACGCTGACCCTCACTGCGCAACTGGCAAACCTGCTGCCAGAGTGCCGCATCCGTACTGTCAGGCATCCAGATACCGCCAGACGGTAGCTCGATCTCAGCACGCCCCAGGGTCACCAGGGTTTTCAAATCGGTGGAGAAGCCGGTTGCCGGACGGGCACGACCGAAGTCGGCGCCGATGTCGTCGTAACGACCGCCCTGGGCAATGGACTGGCCAACGCCCGGGACGAACACGGCGAACACCACACCGGTGTGGTAGTGGTAGCCGCGCAGCTCGCCCAGATCGAAGTACAGCGGCAGCTCGGGGAAGCGCACGGACAGACGCTCGGCAATCGCCAGCAAATCATCCAGAGCGGCGATGACCGGCGCCGGCGCATGGGCCAGGCGCTCACGGGCTGCAACCAGCACTTCGCGACCGCCACACAGTTCGACCAGCGAGCGCAGCATGCCTGCCAGACCAGCCGGCAAGCCTTCGGTCAGGGTAATGACCTCGTCGATGGCCTTGCGTTGCAGGGCATCGAACAACTGCTGTTCGACTTCACCGGACAAGCCAGCCGCACGAGCCAGGCCACGATAGATGCCGACATGCCCTAGGTCCATGTGCACGTCCGGCACATCGGCCAGTTGCAGCATGGCCAGCATCAGGCTGATCACCTCGACGTCGCTGCTAGGACTGGCATCGCCGTACAACTCGGCGCCCAGCTGGATCGGGCTGCGCGAGGTCGACAAGGCACGCGGCTGCGCATGCAGCACGCTACCGGCATAGCACAGGCGGCTCGGGCCTTCACGACGCAAGGTGTGCGCATCGATGCGCGCCACTTGCGGCGTGATGTCGGCACGGAAGCCCATCTGCCGACCCGATTGCGGGTCGATGACCTTGAAGGTGCGCAGATCGAGGTCCTGGCCTGCGCCAGTGAGCAAGGATTCCAGGTACTCAATATGGGGAGTCACGACAAACTCGTAACCCCAGCTCTGGAACAGATCCAACACCTGGCGACGCGCTACTTCAATGCGCGCCGCCTCCGGTGGCAGTACTTCTTCGATGCCATCTGGCAGCAGCCAGCGGTCTACCGTTGCCATTACGCCATTCCCCTTTGATGCGGGCGGCCAACCCTAGGGCGAGCCTTGAGTGAAGCAGAAAATGGTCGGGGCGTTCAAAACACACGCGCAAGAACGACGCAGCGACACGCCGGTTTCCGGCCTCGCCAACCACTTTCCTCGAAAAACTGTCGGGCCATTCAACCCGATGTTCTGCAGCAAAAACAACAATCAAACGTGCAGACGCAAAAAAGCCGGGAATTTCCCGGCTGCCGCATCATACACACGTTTTCCCAAAGGATCACCCCACCCGATGCTTTAGCCGCCGGGCGGAGTGATTCAGGTCAACGTCGTATCAAGGCTTGGCCTTTTCCAGGTAACGGAAGAAGTCGCTGCTTGGGTCGAGGACCATGACGTCGGATTTGTTCGCGAAGCTTTCACGGTAGGCGCGCAGGCTACGGTAGAAGCCGTAGAACTCCTGGTCCTGGCCGTAGGCCTTGGAGTAGATCGCTGCAGCCTGGGCGTCACCATCACCGCGAACCTCTTCGGATTCACGATAGGCTTCAGCCAACAGTACGCGGCGCTGACGATCAGCGTCAGCACGAATGCCTTCTGCCAGCTCGTTACCCTTGGCGCGGTGCTCGCGAGCCTCACGCTCACGCTCGGTGCTCATACGCTCGAACACGCTGCGGTTCACTTCTTTCGGCAGATCTATGGTCTTGACCCGAACATCGACGACTTCGATGCCCAGCTCTTTTTCCGCCATCTTGTTCAGCGAAGCGGTGATATCCGCCATCAGCGCATCACGCTCGCCAGACACCACTTCGTGCAGGGTGCGCTTACCGAACTGGTCGCGCAGGCCCGACTCCAGACGGCGCGACAAACGCTCGTCAGCAATCTGCTTGAGGCCGGAAGTCGCGGTGTAGAAGCGCTCGGCATCTTTCACTCGCCACTTGGCATAGGCATCGACCATGACCGCTTTCTTTTCCAGCGTCAGGAAGCGCTGTGTCGGTGCGTCCAGTGTCATCAGGCGTGCGTCAAATTTACGCACCTGGTTAACGTAGGGCACTTTCACATGCAGTCCCGGCTGGACATCAGCCTGGACCACTCGACCGAACTGCAGCAACACCGCGCGCTCGGTCTGAGCCACGATGTAGAAGCAGTTCCAGGCAGCGATCGCCACGACGACGCCAACAATAAGGGCGATCAGCGATTTATTGCTCATCAGCGACTCTCCCTGGTACGTGCTTGCTGTTGCTGCAGATCGGCTGCGGCACGCGTATTCGCTTCATTGCTGCTGGCTGCGGTATTGGTCGCCGGAGCGCTGGTGCTGCGGCCACTGTCGATCATCTTGTCCAGCGGCAAGTAGAGCAGATTGCTCTGGCCATTCTTGTTGCCGGTCACGAGGACTTTGCTGGTGTTGCTGAAGACTTCCTGCATGGTGTCCAGGTACAGACGCTCACGGGTCACTTCAGGGGCCTTGCGGTATTCGGCGACCAGTTTGGTAAAGCGGTCAGCCTCACCCTTGGCGCGGGAAACCGTTTCATCGCGGTAGCCGTTGGCATCTTCGATGATGCGCTGGGCCTGACCACGGGCTTCCGGCACAACACCGTTGGCGTAGGTTTCAGCCTGGTTGCGCGAACGCTGCTCGTCTTCACGGGCGCGGATCACATCATCGAAGGCTTCCTGGACTTCACGCGGTGCCGCTGCGCTCTGAACGTTGACCTGGGTGACGGTGATACCGGTGCGGTAGGTATCGAGGAAGCGCTGCAGACGCTCCTTGATCTCGCCGGCCATCTGCTCACGACCTTCGGTCAGCACCTGGTCCATGGCGGTCGAACCCACCACATGACGCAAGGCACTGTCGGTCGCGTGCTGCAGGCTGATTTCCGGCTGGTCGACGTTCAGCACGAAGTCCTGCAGGTTGCTGATCTTGTACTGCACGGTCAGCGGTACTTCGACGATGTTCTCGTCTTCAGTCAGCATTTGACCCTGCTTGGTGTAGGCACGCTCACGCGTGACGTTTTCCATGTACTTCTTGTCGATCGGCGGCAGGTAGATGTTCAGGCCCGGGCCAACGGTCTCGTAGTACTTGCCGAAGCGCAGCACCACGGCTTGCTCCTGCTCGTCGACGACGTAGACCGCGCTGTACAGCCAGACAGCTGCCAACACGACAAGGCCCAAGCCGAGCAGGCCGTAACCGCCGCCCTTGCCTGACTTGCCGCCGTCATCACCACCACGTTTGTTGCCACTACCGAACAACCCATTCAGGCTTTCCTGCAGCTTTCGGAAGGCCTCGTCGAGATCTGGTGGACCCTTGCGATCGCCGTTATTACGGCGCTTGCCACCCCAGGGATCCTGATTATTCGAGTTGCCACCCGGCTCATTCCAAGCCATAGCGCTCTCCATCTGATAAAGCAAAGACGCACCCACGGCGCGCCGACCAATGCTACAGAATGCCTGTCACAGCGGCACAACCGCTTTTTCAGGCTTTTATTGCAAAGTGTGTTGCTCGATGAATTCCAGCGGCTGCATTCCCTCGCGGCTCACCAGTCGATTGAGTTCGACTCGTGGCAAACGAACGGCCAGCAAACAAGTGCCTTCTTCGTCGTGTTCTTCTTTCTGTACGGCACCCAGCTCAAAGAACTGTGCACGCAGTCGAGCAAAACGCTGCGGCAAGCGCAAGGTGCCGACAAACAAATCGCCACCCAGCAACTCGGCTATTGCCTGCTCCAGCAGTTCCAGACCGCTACCGTCGCGCGCCGAAAGCCATACCCGCTGGGGCTTGCCGTTCTCGTCGCGCTGGATTTGCGGCTCAACGCCATCCAGCAAATCGAGTTTGTTATAGACCTCGAGGATCGGCAAGTCCTGGGCACCAATCTCGCCCAGTACCACCATGACCTGCTCGATCTGCAACATCCGATCAGGCTCGGCCGCATCGATCACGTGCAGCAGTAGGTCGGAGTTGCTCGACTCTTCGAGCGTAGACCGAAATGCCTCGACCAGCTTGTGCGGCAGATGACGAATGAAACCCACGGTATCTGCCAGCACAATCGGCCCCAGGTCGTCCAGTTCCAGACGGCGCAGGGTCGGGTCAAGGGTGGCAAACAGCTGGTCGGCAGCGTACACGTCCGACTTGGTCACGTTATTGAACAACGTGGATTTACCGGCGTTGGTATAGCCCACCAGGGACACGGTTGGGACATCCGCGCGCGTACGGCCACGTCGCGATTGCTCGCGCTGGCTGCGCACCTTTTCCAGACGACCTTTGATCTGACGCAGGCGAACCCGCAGCAGGCGACGGTCGGTTTCGAGCTGGGTCTCACCCGGGCCGCGCATGCCGATACCACCACCTTGACGCTCAAGGTGGGTCCAGCCGCGAACCAGGCGCGTGCTCATGTGGTCAAGCTGGGCCAGTTCGACCTGTAGCTTGCCTTCATGGGTACGGGCGCGTTGGGCGAAAATATCGAGAATCAGACCGGTGCGGTCGATCACGCGACACTCGAACACACGTTCGAGGTTACGTTCCTGACTGGGCGTGAGGATGTGATTGAAGATCACCAGATCGGCTTCTTCGGTACGGACCAGGTCGCGCAGTTCCTCGACCTTGCCGCTGCCAATCAGAAATTTGGCGGTTGGCCGATGACGCGGCACGCTAAAAAACGCGACGGTCTCGGCGCCAGCCGAATTTGCCAGTTCCTGAAACTCCTGCGGATCTTCGCGCGCCTCAGGGTCCTGTCCATCCAAGTGAACGAGGATTACCCGTTCACCACCACCGTGGCGCTCAAAGAACAAAGGAGACTCCTATCAGGCGTTACCTGGCTCAGCGTCACCCTGTTCGGATTCGGATGCGCTTGGCAGACGAATTGGACGAACCGGTACCACTGTCGAGATAGCGTGTTTGTAAACCATCTGGCTGACGGTGTTCTTCAGCAGGATGACGAACTGGTCGAAGGATTCGATCGTACCTTGCAGCTTGATCCCGTTGACCAGATAGATGGAAACCCCAACTTTCTCTTTACGTAAAGTATTCAAGTAAGGGTCTTGTAGCGAATGCCCTTTTGACATGTGTCGCACTCCTTTAAGGATTCAATAATAAAAAATAGGTAAACAGAAAGCTTTCAGCCGTCACACCCCCAAGGATAGACGGCAATTGCAAGGACTCAGCTCAATATGGAGACCGATCCCAAGTATTTCAAGGCGCGTGGCAGATTGTCGCAATCGAGACTGTCCAGCCAGTGCAGGTCATCCCAACCGCGCAACCAAGTGAACTGGCGCTTCGCCAATTGGCGCGTGGCGATGATTCCCCGCTCCTGCATCTCGGCTGACGACAGCTTGCCATCCAGGTGATCCCAGACTTGGCGGTACCCTACAGCGCGTATAGACGGCAAACCTGCATGCAGGTCACTTCTTTTGCGCAGGGCTACGACCTCGTCAATGAATCCCTGTTCCAACATTTGTGTGAATCTTTGTTTAATTCGCTCATGCAGTACCTGGCGATTTGCCGGAGCAATGGCCAAGTTTGCGACAGTATAGGGCAATTGTGGGCGTCCCGAAGCGCCTGCTTCGGTACTTTGCGCAGATTGTCGCGCCCGCAACTCAGTCATGCTCTGGCCGCTGACCCGATACACTTCCAGGGCGCGGCTCAATCGCTGCGGATCATTGGGGTGAATTCGCGCGGCGGATACCGGATCGATGAGCGCCAATTGTTCGTGCAGGGCTTGCCAGCCAAGGCGTGCAGCTTCTTCTTCAATGTCCGCGCGAACCTGCGGATCGGCCGCCGGCATTTCCGCCAGGCCGTCAATCAAGGCCTTGTAATAGAGCATGGTGCCGCCCACCAACAGCGGGATCTTGCCGCGCGCGGTGATGTCGGCCATGGCCTCCAGGGCATCGCGGCGAAAATCGGCCGCCGAATAGGCCTCGGCCGGGTCAAGAATATCGATGAGCCGATGGGGAAACTCGGCCAGCAATTCTTTTGAAGGCTTGGCGGTGCCGATGTCCATACCCCGGTAAACCAGTGCCGAATCGACGCTGATCAACTCGCACGGCAGGACCTTGGTCAGCTCGATCGCCAGGTCAGTCTTGCCCGCAGCGGTCGGGCCCATCAGGAAAATCGCTGGAGGTAGTGGGCTCATCAGCGACCGCGCAGGAACAGTTTGTCCAGATCGTCCAGGCCCAGTTGGGTCCAGGTCGGTCGGCCATGGTTGCATTGACCGCTGCGTTCGGTGCTTTCCATGTCACGCAGCAGGCCGTTCATTTCCGGCAGGGCCAGGCGCCGGTTGGCGCGCACTGCGCCGTGGCAGGCCATGGTCCCCAGCAGCTCGTTGAGGTGTGCTTGAATCCGGTCGCTAGTGCCGTACTCCATCAGGTCGGCAAGCACATCCTGCACCAGGCGATTGGCCTCGGCCTGCTTGAGCAATGCCGGAATCTGGCGGATTGCCAGGGTTTCCGGGCCGAGCCGCTGCAGTTCGAAGCCCAGGCGCTGGAACCAACTGACGTGTTCCTCGGCACAATCGGCTTCGCGCTGGCTGACGGCGAGCGATTCCGGGACCAGCAATGGCTGGCCGCTCAAGCCTTCACTGGCCATCGCCACTTTCAGGCGCTCGTACATGATCCGCTCATGGGCCGCATGCATGTCCACCAGCACCAGGCCCTGGGCGTTTTCCGCGAGGATATAAATGCCCTTGAGCTGCGCCAGAGCGTAGCCCAGCGGTGGAATGTCATCCTGACCGGCCGGCAACGCCGTTGCATTGGCCTCCGGTAGCGGCGCAAAGAACTCGCGATAGGCGGCCTGGGCTTCAGCTGCGGGGACGCCCACGGATTGCGGACGCGGACTGTACTGATATTGGAAGCCGGCACCGGCAGCAGAACCAGCGGCTTGGGTGGTATTAAAGGATGGCTGGGCCTGCGGCTGCTCGAGCAGCGCATTGGCCGCCAGGCGCATTTCGCCTTGCGGGCCGAACTCGCCAGCCTCCAGCCCGGTCGGACGCACCATGCCGGTGACCGCCGCTGGCGCCGCCAACTGATCTTCCGGACGGACATCACCCAGGGCCCGATGCAGCGTGCCATAAAGGAAATCGTGAACCATACGCCCGTCACGGAAGCGCACTTCGTGCTTGGTCGGGTGCACGTTGACGTCGACCGCCGACGGGTCCACTTCGAAAAACAGCGCAAAAGTCGGATGCCGACCGTTGAACAGCACGTCGCGATACGCCTGGCGCACCGCATGGGCCACCAGCTTGTCGCGCACGGCACGGCCGTTGACGAAGAAATACTGCATGTCGGCCTGACTGCGGTTGAACGTCGGCAGACCGACCCACCCCCATAAATGCAGGCCATTGCGCTCGATTTCGATCGGCAGCGCCTGCTCGAGGAAGCCCGCACCGCAAATCGCCGCCACCCGCCGGGCACGCGCCGCGTCATCGTGGGCTTCGTGCAAGCTGAGAATAGTCTTGCCGTTGTGGCGCAGGTGGAAGGCCACGTCGAAACGCGCCAGGGCCAGGCGTTTGATCACTTCTTGCAGGTGATCGAATTCGGTTTTTTCGGTCTTGAGAAACTTGCGCCGCGCTGGCGTATTGAAGAACAGATCGCGCACCTCCACCGAGGTGCCCACCGGATGGGCGGCAGGCTGGACCCGGCTGGCCATTTCACGCCCTTCGGTTTCCACTTGCCAGGCCTGATCGGCATCCCGGGTGCGCGAAGTCAGGGTCAGGCGCGATACGGAGCTGATGGATGCCAGCGCCTCACCGCGAAAGCCCAGGCTCATCACCTGCTCAAGGTCCTCCAGGTTGCGAATCTTGCTCGTGGCATGCCGGGCCAGGGCCAGCGGCAAGTCATCGGCAGGGATCCCACGCCCATCGTCACGCACCCGCAGCAACTTCACGCCGCCTTGTTCAACATCCACATCGATGCGCTTGGCGCCGGAATCGAGGCTGTTCTCCAGCAACTCCTTGATCACCGAGGCTGGACGTTCAACCACCTCGCCGGCGGCAATCTGGTTCGCCAGGCGCGGGCTGAGCAGTTCGATGCGCGCGCCGCTGTTCAGGGGCTCGTTCATTCCTTGGCCGCCAGCTCGGAGCCTGGAATATTCAGGTGCTGTCCGATTTTCAGCTCATCGCTTTGCAGGCTATTGGCGCTGCGCAGCGTGGCTGCGGACACCTGATAGCGTACGGCGATCATCGCCAGGGTTTCGCCAGGGCGCACGGTATGATCACGCGGCCCCTGGGCTATTTTTCCAGAGTCGCGCAGCCAGGCGATGTAAGTACCTGGCGGCGGATTCTGCTGGAAGAACTGCCGTACGCCACTGCTGATCGAGCGCGCCAGCGCTTGCTGGTGGCTGGCGGCCGCCAGTTTCGACGCTTCGTTGGCGTTGGAGATGAACCCGGTTTCCACCAGGATCGACGGGATATCCGGGGACTTCAGCACCATGAAGCCGGCTTGCTCCACGCGCTGTTTGTGCAGCGGCGTGACCCGGCCAATGTTGCTCAATACTTTCTGCCCGACGTTCAAGCTGGAGGTCAGCGAGGCGGTCATCGACAAGTCAAGCAGAACGCCGGCGAGCATGCGGTCCTTGTCGTCGAGGCTGACGTTGCCCGCACCGCCGATCAGGTCGGAACGGTTTTCGCTGTCGGCCAGCCAGCGCGCTGTCTCAGAGGTCGCGCCACGGTCGGACAGGGCGAATACCGAAGCCCCGAAAGCGGCCTTCGACGGTGCGGCGTCGGCGTGGATCGAGACGAACAGGTCGGCGCCCTTCTTGCGGGCAATCTCGGTGCGACCGCGCAACGGAATGAAATAGTCGCCCGTACGGGTCAATTCGGCGCGGAAACCTTTCATGCCGTTGACCTGGCGCTGCAGCTCGCGGGCGATGGCCAGGACCACATCTTTCTCACGCTGGCCGCGGGATCCGGAAGCCCCCGGGTCTTCGCCACCATGACCGGCGTCGATGACCACGATGATGTCACGCTTGCCCGCCGGAGCTGGCGGCAACTTGATTGCCGGCTCGGTCGGGGTCACGGGCACAGCCGGCACAGTCGCGACGCTCGGCGTCGGCGCGGGTGCGGGCGCGGCGTCGGCCGGGTTGTCGAACAGATCGACCACCAGGCGGTTGCCGTATTGCGCATTGGGTGGCAACACGAAGCTTTTCGGGGTCACGGCCTTTTTCAGGTCGATGACCACCCGCAGGTCGGTCGGTGTACGCTGCGCCGAGCGCATGGCGGTAATCGGGGTATTGGCGGTGGCAACGTTCAGCGGCGCGCCCAGCACGGCGCCGTTGATGTCGATCACCAGGCGATCCGGAGCCGTCAGGGTAAAGACGCTGTGCTGGACGGTGCCTGACAGGTCGAACACCAGTCGCGTGTTGTCCGGCGCGCGCCACAGGCGAACACTGTTGACCTTGGTCGCGGCCATGGCATCAACGGCCACCGCCGTAAGCAGCATTCCCACGACAGCAACCAACGCGCGAAAGCGCATACCTAACCCCATCATTTATTTGATTTCCGATGCCAAAGCGGCACACCAGGCCTCGCCACGCGAGCCCTGGGATAAAATTGTCAGCGAACGCCCGCTGTCTTGCGGGCTAATGGTAATGGTCAGGTCGGGCTTTGGCAAAAAGCCTGCACCTTTATCGGGCCACTCGATGAGGCACAGCGCATTGTCTTCGAAGTAGTCACGAATACCGAGGAACTCCAGCTCTTCCGGGTCGACCAATCGATACAAGTCGAAATGGAAGGCACGAACGTCACCAATTTCGTAGGGCTCGACCAAGGTAAAGGTCGGACTTTTCACCGCTCCGTTATGGCCCAGACCACGGATGATGCCCCGTGATAACGTGGTCTTACCCATCCCGAGATTGCCCTCAAGAAAAATCAGACCATGCCCTGCAGTGATACGGGCAATGCGTGCGCCAAAGTCGGTCATGGCTTGCTCATCAGCCAGGTACAGGGTTACTTCTGACACGGTGCATGCTCCTCCAGCAACTGACGAATTACGGGAATTAAATCACTGGCTGCCAGCCCACGGCCCAGTCGGCCCTCTCGCTCGCCCGCAGCGGCGTGCAGCCAAACAGCCAGAGTCGCGGCTTCAAACGCTTCCATGCCCTGGGCCAGCAAGGCCCCCAGCAGACCGCTGAGCACATCGCCGAGACCAGCACTGGCCATTGCTGAATGCCCAAGATCACAACGAGAGACACGACCATCCGGGCTGGCGATCAGACTGCCGGCGCCTTTCAAAACAGTGACGGCGCTGAAACGCTCGCTCAACGCGCGCGCCACGCTAATGCGGTCTTCCTGAACCTCAGCTGTCGAAATCCCCAATAAGCGTGCTGCCTCCCCTGGATGCGGAGTAATCAGGCAATCCTTGGGCAAACTCACGCCACCTTTGGCCAGCAAATTCAGCGCATCGGCATCCCAGACCTGCGGCAACGGCGCATTCGCCGCTGCCGATAACAGGCTGCGCCCCCAGGCGCCTTGCCCCAGCCCCGGGCCGACCACCAGCACCGACGCCTGCTCCAGCAAACCCATCAATTGGTTGGCAGACGAAGTGCCCAGCGCCATCACTTCCGGCAAGCGCGCCAGGGCCGCTGGCACATGCTCGCTGCGAGTCGCCAACGACACCAGGCCAGCACCGCTGCGCAAGGCGCATTGCGCGCTGAGCAGGATGGCGCCGCCAAAACCGCGATCGCCACCGATCAACAGGACATGACCGAACTGGCCTTTGTGGGCGTCCGCAGACCGTGGGGCCAGTGTCGGCAAATGGGCAGCGTCCAGTAACTGAACGTCGGGTAAATCATGTTTTGTCTGCGGCATGCGTCTTAGAGCTCCGATGTCTGGCAGAATTATACGCATCTCAGCTCCGGTTTCTCTTGTCTCATGCCTGCTATTACTACAGACCTCCCCGCTCTCGCCCAATCGATCAAGGAGTGGGGACGCGAGCTGGGCTTTCAACAAGTCGGCATCAGTGGCCTGGACCTCGGCGAGCATGAACAACACCTGGAGCGCTGGCTGGAAGCCGGCTACCACGGTGAAATGGACTACATGGGCGCCCACGGCAGCAAGCGCTCACACCCTGAGGAACTGGTACCCGGCACATTGCGCGTGGTTTCCCTACGCATGGACTACTTGGCCGGCGACAGCAAAATGGCGCAAGTCCTGGCTCAGCCGGAAAAAGCCTACGTGTCGCGTTATGCCTTGGGCCGCGATTATCACAAATTGATCCGCAAGCGCGTGCAACAGCTGGCGGACAAGATTCAAGCGCACATCGGGCCATTTGGTTTCCGTGCCTTTGTCGACAGCGCCCCGGTCCTTGAAAAAGCCATCGCCGAGCAAGCTGGCCTGGGCTGGATCGGCAAAAACACCCTGGTCCTGAATCGCAAGGCCGGTAGTTACTTCTTCCTCGCCGAACTGTTCGTCGACCTGCCCCTGCCGGTCGACCCGCCCCACGCCACTGAACATTGCGGTCGCTGCAGCGCCTGTCTCGACATCTGCCCGACCAATGCTTTTGTCGGCCCCTACGTGTTGGACGCCCGACGCTGCATTTCCTACCTGACCATTGAGCTCAAGGGCGCCATCCCGCAAGAACTGCGGCCACTGATCGGCAACCGGGTGTTCGGTTGCGATGACTGCCAGATCGTCTGCCCCTGGAATCGCTTCGCCCGTCCGTCGGGCGAAAGCGATTTCACCCCACGGCACAACCTGGATAACGCGGAGCTGGCCGTGCTGTTCATGTGGGATGAGGACAAATTTCTCAGCAGTACCGAAGGCTCGCCCTTGCGCCGCACAGGGTACGAGAACTGGCTGCGCAATTTGGCGGTGGGCCTGGGCAATGCGCCGTCGAGCATTCCGGTGCTGGAAGCCTTGAAAGCCCGCGCCGACTACCCGTCCGAACTGGTCCGCGAGCATGTAGCCTGGGCCCTCAAGCAGCACGGCATCCAGTAACGCGAGCGTCCGTCAGGCCTGGTCGTTGTAGACGAACTTGGGCATTTCCCAGTGGAAGCGGATGGCCAGCAAGCGCAGCAGAAAACCGCCAAACAGGGTGATCAGGATGGCTTGCTCGCCCGGCAACTGCAGGTAAATGCAGAACATGTAGCACCAGGCAGCGGCAAACGAGACGCTGGCGTACAGCTCGCGCCGGAAGATCAAGGGAATGTCGTTGCAGAAGATGTCGCGCAGGATCCCGCCGAACACCCCGGTGATCACCCCGCTGACGGAGGCCACCAGCATGCCATGGCCCATCTCCAGCGCCGTCATGCAGCCGATCAGGGTAAACGCCACCAGCCCCACAGCATCCAGCACCAGGAACAATGAGCGCAGGTGGCGCATCCAGCGTGCGGTGAACACCGTGATCATCGCCGCCACTGATGTCAGCACCAGGTACTCCGGATGCTTGACCCAGGTCAGCGGGTAGTGCCCCAACAACACGTCACGCACCGAACCACCGCCCAGCGCCGTGATGCAGGCGATCAACACCACACCAAACCAATCCATCCCGCGACGCCCGGCAGACAGCGCGCCGGTCATGGCTTCAGCAGTAATGGCAATCAGGTAAAGCATCAACAACATGGCGGCGGTCCTTGCAGGAAGGCGCGCAGTCTACTCAGAACACCCGAGCACCAAAAGGGGGCGGCGCGTGAAATAGCCGCCCTTCTTTATATAAGCGGATCAAGCCTTGATGAAATGCTTGCGGTAGTGCTGCAATTCGGCGATCGACTCACGGATGTCGTCCAGCGCCAGGTGCGTGCTGCCCTTCTTGAAACTGTCGCGAACGTCGGGCGCCCAGCGAGCCGCCAGCTCCTTGAGCGTCGAGACATCAAGGTTGCGGTAGTGGAAATAGCTTTCCAGGGATTTCATGTGGGTATAAAGGAAGCGGCGATCCTGGCAGATGCTGTTGCCACAGATGGGCGACTTGCCCTTGGGCACCCACTGCTCGAGAAACGCGATGGTCTGGGCCTCGGCCTCGGCCATGTTGATTTTGCTCTCGCGCACGCGCTGGGTCAGTCCGGAACCGCCATGTTGACGGGTGTTCCACTCGTCCATGCCGGCGAGGATCGCGTCGCTGTGATGGATGGCGATCACCGGACCTTCGGCCAGGGTGTTGAGGTTGCTGTCGGTGACGATGGTCGCCATCTCGATGATGACGTCGGTGTCCGGGTTTAGACCGGTCATTTCCAGGTCGATCCAGATCAGATTCTGCGGGTTTTGCATGTGTCGGCTCCTCGGCGTAGTTGCGCAGTTTAGCCTAGGCAACTGCGCGGGCGTGCTAAACTCGCGACCGTTTTACCTAATCGCTGCATTATCAACACGGAACACCCATGGCCAAACGCCAACTCAATCGTCGTCAAAACTGGCGCATCGAAAAGATTCAGGGCGAGCGCGCAGCCCGCGCCGCCAAACGCGAATCCTCCGCCGTCGAAGCGCTGGAAGGTGGGGACCTGGGCCCCGAACAGACGGGCCTGGTGATTGCGCACTTCGGCGTGCAGGTCGAAGTCGAAGCCCGTGACGGCGAATTGGCCGGCCAGGTATTCCGCTGCCACTTGCGCGCCAACCTGCCAGCGCTGGTCACTGGCGACCAGGTGGTCTGGCGTGCCGGCAACCAGGGGATCGGCGTGATCGTCGCGCAACTGCCGCGCAAGACCGAACTGTGCCGCCCGGACAGCCGTGGCCAGCTCAAGCCGGTCGCCGCCAACGTCGACATGATCGTCATCGTCTTCGCTCCGCTGCCCGAGCCCCACGCCAACCTGATCGACCGCTACCTGGTGGCCGCCGAACACGCCGGTATTCGCCCGTTGCTGCTGCTCAACAAGTTCGACCTAATCGACGAGCACAACGCGCCCGCACTGAATGCCCTGCTGGAGGTGTACCGCACCCTCGGCTACCCGGTGCTGGAAGTTTCGGCGCATCACGGCAATGGCATGCAAACCCTGCAGGAACAACTGGACGGGCGCATCAGCGTGTTCGTCGGCCAGTCCGGTGTCGGCAAATCGTCGCTGGTTAACAGCTTGCTGCCGGATGTCGAAACCCGCGTCGGCCCGCTGTCCGAGCTGTCTGGCCAGGGCACTCATACCACGACCACCGCTCGCCTGTTCCACTTTCCCGGTGGCGGTGAGCTGATCGACTCCCCGGGCATCCGCGAATTCGGCCTCGGGCACGTCAGCCGCTACGACGTCGAGGCCGGCTTCATCGAGTTCAATGACTTGATCGGGACGTGCCGCTTCCGCGACTGCAAGCACGACCGCGAGCCGGGTTGCGCCCTGCTCAAGGCCCTGGAAGATGGCCGTGTGCAGCAACAGCGCATGAACAGCTATCGCTCGATCATCGCCAGCCTGCCTGAAACCAGCTACTGATCAGACGATCTGGCACGGACGCAGATGTCCGTGCCAGGTAAAAAACATCCGTAAGAATTTTTTCCTTCGAGCGAAGGACGTGTCTCTTTATGCTCGGCCGCCTTGCTGCCCCGACCCCCTCTCCTACAGTCAGTCCCACTTCGTGCACAAGGGACACGCTCAATGCCTGTATTCATCAGCTACCGTCACATGGATCGCCCACACGCCATCCTCATTCACAATCGCCTGATGCAGGCGAACATCAGGACCTGCCTGGAGGTCCTGGATCCCGAATCCCAGACCACCGACGACATCAGCGGCCTGATAACCCGCAACGTCGGCGAGAACAGTCACCTGCTGGCACTGGTCAGCGACAAATCGGCGCTGGCCTGGTGGGTACCGTTCCAGCTCGGCGAGGCGACGATCTGCAATCGACGCATTTGCACCTTTAAGACCGGCGCCAGCGAATTGCCGGACTACCTCGACAAATGGCCCAGGCTGGCAAAAATCGCCGACATCGACTTCTTCATCGATGCCTACCGCAACGAGCAAACACTCAGACGCTCGATGAATCTGGACACGGATACCAGCAACGAGTGGCTGCACACCAGTAACAAAACCAATGCCGAACGCTTTCACAACGAACTCAAGGCACGCATCCGCCGCGGCTTTTAAGGTCAAGCGCGCAAAAAAAAGCCGACATTGCTGTCGGCTTTTTCTCACTGCTTCGGCGGTTCGGCCGGCTTGGGCGCCGGATCGTCGAAAAGGTTCAAACGCTCGCGCAACTCATGGGCCGGCAAAGGTTGCTGGTCGGCCGGCAGGGCATGGGGATCCGCCGGCACCTCGCCTGGCGCTCCCTGACCCTGGGTCGGCGCAGGGGCAGGCTCGGCACCTTGCTCACCTTCGATGGCGCGCTGGGCTTTCTTGGTCAATACCACAATGTCGATGCGCCGATTGACCGGATTGAACGGATTCTCCCGGTCAAACAGAGCCGACGAGGCATAGCCCACTACCCGCGCCACCTGGGCTTCCGGATAACTACCCGCAACCAGCGCTCGACGGGCAGCGTTGGCGCGGTTGGACGACAGCTCCCAGTTACCGAAATCGCCGCTGCCGGTGTACGGCTTGGCATCGGTGTGGCCGCTGATGCTGATCTTGTTCGGCACCGCCTTGATGGTGTCAGCCATGGCCAGCAGAATGTCTTCGAAGTAAGGCTTCAAGCGCGCGCTACCGGAGTCGAACATCGGCCGGTTCTCCGAATCGATGATCTGAATGCGCAGGCCATCCGGAGTAATCTCGAACAGGATCTGGTCCTTGAACTTCTGTAGCTGCGGATTCTCTTCAACCTTGTTCTGCAGTTCCTGCAGTAACAGCTCGAGGCGCTCCTGCTCGACCTGCTCGGCCATGCCTTCAACCTGATCGGTATCAACCGTGACCTTGTCCGGCTGCGGCTGGAACTTGGCTTCCGGGTTGAGCGTCTGGTCCGGCGCCAGTTCAGGCGAGCCACCCAGATCGATGACGTAGGGCGTGCCGCTCTCGGTAAAGCCGATCGGATCCTTGAAGTAACCGGCGATAGCGATCTTCTGTTCCGGCGTGGCTGTGGATAACAGCCACAACACCAGGAAGAACGCCATCATCGCCGTGGCGAAGTCAGCGAAGGCGATTTTCCATGCGCCCCCGTGATGCCCGCCAGCAATGCGCTTGACGCGCTTGATGATTATCGGCTGATTATTTTCCATGACTTAGCGACCGCGAACCGCTTGCTCCAGCTCGGAGAAGCTCGGACGGTGCGCCGGGTACAACACCTTGCGCCCGAACTCCACCGCCAGCGATGGCGGCATGCCTGAGGCCGAGGCTACCAGCGAGGCCTTGATTGCTTCGTAGGTGTTCAGCTCCTCCTTGGCATCGTGGGCCAGGGAGTGAGCCAGGGGACCGAAGAAGCCGTAGGCCGCAAGAATACCGAAGAAGGTACCCACCAGCGCAGCGCCGACGTGCAGGCCAATGGACGCCTGGTCGCCCTCGCCCAGGGACGCCATGGTCACCACGATACCCAGTACCGCGGCAACGATACCGAAACCGGGCATGCCATCGGCGATGCCGTTCACCGCGTGAGACGGGTGCTCCAGATCTTCCTTGAGGCTGTAGAGCTCCATGTCGAACAGACCTTCGAGCTCATGGGGCGCCATGTTGCCGGAGGACATGATGCGCAGGTAATCGCAGACGAAAGCGGTCATGCGCTCGTCCTTGAGAACAGTCGGGTACTTGGCAAAAATCGGACTCGCGGCCGCGTCCTCGATATCCGCCTCGATCGCCATCATGCCTTCGCGGCGGCTTTTGTTGAGGATCTCGTAGATCAGGCCCAGCACTTCCAGGTAGAAAGCATGGGTGAAGCGCGTACCGAACATGCTCAGGGACTTCTTGAGCACGTGCTTGGTCATGTAGCCGGGGTTCGCCTGGAGGAATGCACCCAGCGCCGCACCACCGATGATCATCACCTCAAAGGGCTGAATGAGGGCGGCAATCTTGCCGTGGGAAAGCACGTATCCGCCGAGCACGCTCGCGAATACGACGATGATGCCGATAATTTTAGCCATAGGTAGGAAGGTACTTACTTAAGTCGGGTTCAAGGTCATATTCGGAAGTTAAAAAATCTCTTCTTCTACTTATCGGCAAAACTGCGCCAGACTATAGCCAGTTATGGCGAAAAGCCAATTTGCCCCCATCCGGGCGTGTTTGAAGTCAACGGTGACCGCGCCCGACCATGGCTAATGCAACCAACTCCACACCTGCCACACTCCAGGATTGGGTCAAGCGTCTCGATAGCGTGATCTTGCCCGTACCGCTGGCCAGTCATGACCGGGTTAGCCGGGCGCTGAACAACTCTCGCAGCTCGTTGCGCGAGATTGCCGACTTGATCCAGGGCAGTCCGGCGCTGGCCCTGAGCGTGATTCGCGAAGCCAATCGGCATGTCAGCAGCAGCTTGACCGAGCCCTGCGAAAACCTCGAGGTGGCAATCAGCCGCCTGGGCCTCAAGCGCACCGCACAACTGCTCGCTCGCCTGCCTGCCGTCCCACAAAACGAAATCCCGCCAGCGCTGCGCAAGCTGCAGATGATCAGCCAGCACGCCTCGCAACAGGCCAACGGCTTTTTTGCCAGCCGGCTGGCGCGCTTGTGGCAGGACATCCACTGGGGCAGCCTGCTGTTCCTGGCGCCACTGTGGCCGCTGGCGCTCAGCGACCCAAAACGCCTGGAAGACTGGGAACGCCGGGTTATCCACAACGGCGAAGCGGCGCACAAGGTTGAAAAAGAGCTGTTCGGCGTGCACCTGCTCGAACTTTGCCAGACCCTGGTGGAGCTGTGGCGTCTGCCTTACTGGGTCGCACAGGGTTATCGACTGCTGATCAGCGAACAGCGCGAACTGGCCAAGGTCCTGCTGATTGCGCGAGATGCCGACCATCCGTTGCGCCAACAGAATCGCCTGGATGACGACCCGACCCTGCGCCGCTGGCTCAACCAGCCCGCCAACACAGTGCTACTGGCCAATGGCCTGGCGCTGTCGGCGCAACGCTCCTGGGTTAGCCCGCACACACTGCGCTGGCAATACCTGACCAGTCTGTACCTGCAAATCCCCATGGATGACGTGCAACAACAGCAGCACCAACAGGCCGCACAAAGCGCCCGCAACCACGCTATGCCAGACATCTGGCATCCGGCCGAGGCGCTGCTGTGGCCTTGGGGCAGCGCCGACGCACAACGCGACCGCTCGCCTGCCGGCCCGACAGCCGAAGACCTGGCACAGTGGCGCAAGCACTGCGCACAGCTGCTGACCGAACCCAGCCCATTCAGCAACGCCCTGCACCTGACCACCTGCGCCCGCGACGCCCTGGCGGCCTGCGGCCTGCGCCGCGCCGTACTGCTGATGGCCGATCGCAGCCACAGCCAATTGCGCGCCCACCAGACTCTCGGCCTCGGTCCGGACGCCGCCGCACTGAATCTGGTGGTCAGCCAGAGCAGCATCCTGCAACGCCTGCTGGCACAACCGGCACAATTGCGCCTGACACCCGCCAATCATGGGCAGTTCAGCGCCCACCTGCCGGCCACCCTGCGCAGCCTGTTCAGCGGCCAGCACCTGCTGCTGCGATCACTGGCAATCAATGGCAAGGTGCTCATGGTGCTGGTGGCGGATCAGGGCGGCGGGGACTTTTCCGACATTACCGTGCAAGCCTTCAGCAAAACCGCGCAATGCATCGAAAAAGCCCTGCACAGCTTTAGCCACCGCGGCCAGTGACGCTGCGCTACAATCCTCCCCTTTGTGCTCTGGAGACCTCGCATGTCTGACTTCTCTGGCTTGGCGCTGGTCATCGAACCGAGCGACCTGAGCGCCCGTCTCGATGCCCGCGAATTGATCCTGGTCGACCTGACCAGCAGCGCCCGCTACGCCGAGGGGCATATCCCTGGCGCACGGTTTGTCGATCCCAAGCGCACCCAATTGGGCCAGCCACCGGCACCCGGCCTGATGCCGCCGCAAGCGGCACTCGAAGCGCTGTTCGGCGAACTGGGGCACAACCCGGATGCGGTCTACGTGGTGTACGACGACGAAGGCGGCGGCTGGGCCGGACGCTTCATCTGGCTGCTGGATGTCATCGGCCACACGCGCTACCACTACCTCGACGGCGGGCTGCTGGCCTGGCTGGCCGAGGGTCTGCCAACGTCCACCGAGGTGCCGGCGGCCGTAGACGGTTCGGTCGCGCTGACCCTGCACGAGGCGCCCACGGCCACTCGCGAGTACCTGCAAAGCCGCCTCGGTGCCGCCGACCTGGCGATCTGGGACGCCCGTGGCCCGCTGGAATACTCCGGTGAAAAAGTCCTGGCCGCCAAAGCCGGACACATCCCCGGCGCGATCAATTTCGAGTGGACCGCCGGCATGGATCCGGCGCGCAATCTGCGGATCCGCCGCGACATGCCGCAGATCCTCGAACAGCTCGGCATCACCGCCGACAAGGAAATCATTACTCACTGCCAGACCCACCACCGCTCTGGCTTCACTTATCTGGTGGCCAAGGCACTCGGTTATCCGCGGGTCAAAGGCTACGCCGGTTCATGGGGCGAATGGGGCAACCACCCTGATACGCCCGTTGAGATTTAAGGTTTTTAAGGACACCCAATGAAAAATCGCTTGTTCATCATCAGTCAGTACCTGCTGCCCCACCACCTATTGTCACGCCTGGCCGGCTGCATTGCCGAATGCCGCGTGCGCTGGTTCAAGAATGCCTTCACCGCCTGGTTCGCCAAGCGCTATCAGGTGGACATGTCCCAGGCCCTGGTCGAAGACCTGACCGCCTATGAGCACTTCAACGCCTTCTTCACCCGCGCATTGAAAGACGGCGCTCGCCCGCTGGATCAAACCCCGGGCGCGATCCTCAGCCCGGCCGACGGCGCGGTCAGCCAACTGGGTCCGATCGAACACGGCCGGGTCTTCCAGGCCAAGGGCCACAGCTTCAGCGTGCTGGAACTGCTCGGCGGTGACGCGGCCAATGCGGCGCCGTTCATGGGCGGTGATTTCGCCACCATCTACCTGTCGCCGAAGGACTACCACCGCGTGCACATGCCGCTGGCCGGCACACTGCGCGAGATGGTCTACATCCCGGGCCGGATCTTTTCGGTCAACCAGACCACCGCAGAAAACGTTCCGGAACTGTTTGCCCGCAACGAACGCGTGGCGTGCATTTTCGACACCGAGCGCGGGCCGATGGCCGTGGTACTGGTGGGCGCCATGATCGTCGCCTCGATCGAAACCGTCTGGGCTGGTCTGGTCACACCACCCAAGCGCGAACTGAAAACCTTCCGCTACGACGAAGCCGCCCGCGCGCCAATCCACCTGGAAAAAGGCGCGGAGTTGGGTCGCTTCAAATTGGGTTCGACGGCTGTCGTGCTGTTTGGCCCGGATCAAGTGCAGTGGGCGCAGGAGCTGGCGGCAGGTTCGCCAGTGGTGATGGGCCAGGGGCTGGGTTCGCCGAAGGCCTGATTAGCAGCGAGATAAACCTGTAAGAGCGAGCCTGCTCGCGAAAGCGCGGTGTCAGTCAACATAGATGTTGAATGTGATGCCGCTTTCGCGAGCAAGCCGCAAGCGGGCACCCGCTCCTACAAGGGATCAGCGTTAGAGCTGGCCGTCGCGATCGCGGAAGCCCAGCAGGTACAACACGCCATCCAGCCCAAGGGTGGAGATCGCCTGCTTGGCCGACTGCTTCACCAGCGGTTTGGCACGAAACGCCACGCCCAATCCGGCAATCGCCAGCATCGGCAGATCGTTGGCACCGTCACCGACCGCAATGGTCTGCTCCAGTCGCAATCCTTCCTTGTGTGCCAGCTCTCGCAGCAGATCAGCCTTGCGTTGCGCGTCGACAATCGGCTCCACCGCCACACCGGTGACCTTGCCGTCGAGCACTTCAAGCTCGTTGGCAAACACGTAGTCGATGCCCAGCTTGGCTTGCAGTTGCTTGGCGAAGTAGGTGAAACCACCCGACAGAATCGCCGTCTTGTAACCCAGGCGCTTGAGCTCGGCGAACAGGGTTTCGGCGCCTTCGGTCAGGCGCAGCGAGGCGCCGATGGAGTCGAGCACGCTGACGTCCAGCCCCTTGAGCAAGGCCAGGCGTTCCTTGAAGCTGGCACGGAAATCCAGCTCGCCAGCCATCGCCCGCTCAGTGATTTCCGAGACCTGATCACCGACACCGGCGGCCTTGGCCAATTCGTCGATGACTTCTGCCTCGATCAGTGTCGAGTCCATGTCGAACACCGCCAGGCGACGGTTACGACGGAACAGCGAATCTTCCTGAAAGGCGATGTCGACGTTCAATTCCTGGGCAACACTGAGGAATTCGGCTCGCAGGGCCTGCGGATCGGCCGCTTCGCCACGCACGGAAAACTCGATGCAGCCCTTACCCTTATCGGCCGGGGTGTCCAGCGGCATGCGCCCGGACAGACGATCGATGTGATCGATGTTCAAGCCGTACTTGGCAGTGATCGAACTCACGCACTGCAACTGCTCGGCGGTCACTTTGCGGGTCAACAGGGTGACGATGTGACGCTTTTTACCCTGGTTACCGACCCACTGCTGGTAATCCTCTTCGGACACCGGCGTGAAACGCACCTGCTGGTCGAGCTTATAAGCGGTGAACAGGATGTCCTTGAGCACCGACTTGCCTTGCTCGGTGTCGGGAATTTCAACCAGGATGCCGAACGACAGCGTGTCGTGGATCACCGCCTGACCGATGTCGAGAATGTTCACACCACCCTGGGCCAGTACACCGGTAATGGCCGCAGTCAGACCCGGACGGTCGACTCCCGTGATGTTTATCAGGACGATTTCGCGCAAGGCGCACCCCCGCAAGTGGAAAAAAACCGCATTCTACCCACATTCAGTGACCATCGGGCACAGCGAGCGCTTTGCCGGTCTGGGGGCTATCGCTATACTGCGCTCCAACTCCACGGACAAAGAGCCGAGCTCAGTGAACCGGCCCACGCCAGTCAAACCCGATAACTTCTTCCTGCTGATCTTCCGTGCACTGCGCCACCGCCGTGTACCGATCGCATTGCGCATCGCCAGCCATAACGTGATCCTGGTCGCCTTGGCCCTGGTGATCTACGCCTGCGTGATGGGTCTGCAGTTCAAGCAGGCGATGCACGAGCAGGCCGATGCCCTTGGCCAGAGCCTGACCACCCAGACGGCGACGTCAGCGACCGAGCTATTGGTGTCCAATGACATCCTCAGCCTCAATGTCCTGCTGAATAACCTGACGAAGAATCCGTTGGTGGCCCACGCTGCTATCTATAGCGTCGACAACCGGATTCTCGCCGAGGCCGGGCAGCGCCCCAAGCAAAGCCTGCTGGGTGAAACCCAGGGCATGTACGAGAGCAAGATCACCTTCCAGGACGTGACCGCCGGTCAATTGCGTATCAGCCTGGATATGGATCAATTCGAACAGCCGATGACCATCAGCCTGCAAAGCATGGGCATCCTCAGCGCTATCCTGCTGGCTTTGGCTTTGGCTTTGAGCCTGCGCCTTGGCCGGCACATCTCCACACCGTTGCTGCAGTTGCGCGTGTGGTTGCGTGATATCGACGAACACACGCCTGGCACCCAGCGCCAGGACGAAATTGGCGACCTGGCTCGCCAACTGCACGCCAGTTTCGCGCCAGAGCCGGTCATCCCCGAGCCGGTCGCAGAGCCGGAAATCGACGAACTGGACGACACCGAAGACGACGAGCCAGCCTTTGAAGTGCGTAACCTGCGTGACCCGAGCTTCGATGAAAGCGCACCGGTTGCGACCCCTAAAGCGGCGCCTCGGCACGTGATCAAGGCGACTGAGGATGAGTCGGACGAAGATGACGAGGACCCGTTCGCTGATCTTCGCGACAGCGCCACTGACCCGGTGGTCGTCAAGCCGCAAGCCAAAGTCGCTGCCTCCACCCAGCCTCAGTTCAGCGCTGTACTGGCGGTGCAACTGGGCGCCCAGGAACAATTGCGACGCCTGCCGCGGGCACGCCTGACCGAGCTGCTCGACCGCTACCGCGACTGCCTCGACCAGGCCGCCTCGCTATATGAAAGCGAACTGCACACGCTCAATGACGGCAGCACGCTGATGCTGTTCCACACCCAGGACAGCGGTGAGGATTACCTGACCAATGCCATTTGCTGCGGCGAACTGCTGCGCGCACTCGGCCATCAATTGCAGATCGAAGTCGCCGACAGCGGCATTACCCTGCAACTGCAACTCGGCCTGACCCTGGGCGACGAACTCTACGGCCTGAGCCAGATCGACCTGCTGCTGACCGAAACCGCCCAAGACGCTCTCGCCCTGTCCCAACACAGCCGCAATCTGCTGCTGGTGGAGCGCAAGATCAACGACGATGCGCTGATCCGCCAACGCGCCCGTATCCGCCCGATTGCCAGCCCGGAAGGCGCCTGCTGCGTCGAGCGCCTGATGGAGCCTTATCCGTCGATGCTGGAACGCCAACTGGCCCGTATGCACGAGACCAGCGCCAAGGACTGAGCCAATCAGAGATAACAAAAAGCCCGCATTCGCGGGCTTTTTGTTATTGGGTCGAACCTGTGGGGGGCGGCGGTGCGACGACTCGACTTGCTCGCGATGACGGCGTCACGACCACCATCATAATCGCGGGCAAGTCGAGCCCACCCCCACAAGACCCAATCAGAAGCGGAACACTTCCATATCGGTTCGCACCGGTGCGGCCATCGGGATCTTCGGCTGTTTCTCCCGCTCCGCTGGAGCCGTTGGCTTGACCGCTGCCGGCTTGCGCGGGGCTTCGACGATAGCGGGCTGGTTGGCCAATGGCTTCAAGGCGACCGAAAGTTGTTCGGCTAGACGCTGCAGCAAGATGCCTTGAGCCTGAACCTGCGCGGCAGTACCGCCGGCATGCTGCTCCTGCAGGTGAATGATGCGGTTATCGCGAACCTGGCCACGACGGTCGATCAAGCGCCACTGAGCATCGAGGACCGCAGGTTGCGACTCGCCGGAGTCCAGGCGGGTAATCGACAACAACACCTGAACGTCCGGGGCGAAACCCAGGGTCGCCGGAGCCAGCACGACGCGCTGGCTGTCCAATTGACCGGCTACCTGGCGCAGCAGCAATTGATTGATGTCCGAGGACAGACTGCCCGCCCAGCGACCGTCGGTGGAAGCCTGCAGGCTGCCGTCCGGCTGGCGTTGCAACAGGGTCTCGCGTTGCAGGTAATCGGCAATCAACACTGGGCCCAGCAAAACCGCCATGCCCGCGCTTTGCGCAGGTTGCGCCGGGCTACCGCTGTCCAGCTGATACAGCGACACCGGCTGGTGCGTACTGCAACCCGCCAGGCCAAGAACGCCAGCGAGCAAAAAAATTAGGGGAAAGCGCAGAACAGTCATCATCCCATCCAGGTGACGGCCATAAGACCGATCACTGTGAAAATACTCAAAAAATATGAAGAACGCTCGACCACGCCGGCGCTTGAAAGGCCATATCATCCGTGAATATGCCTTGCGACTCCAGCGCGAAAGCGTCGATCTACGGGTTAAATCGTAGATCGAGGGCTCTAGACGGCTTAATTGAGAGTTTCTACCAATAGTGCATCCACACGCTGGAAGCCACGCGGCAGCTTATTGCCCCGTCGCCCACGCTCACCTTTGTAGTGCTCCAGGTCATCGGCCTTGAGCGACAGGGTGCGTTTGCCGGCTTGCAGTACCAAGGTCGCACCGTCTGGCAGCACAGCGATATCGGTGACGTATTCCTCGCGGTTGGCCACACGTTCGCCGGGGATGCCGATGATTTTGTTGCCCTTGCCCTTGCCCAGCTGCGGCAGGTCGCTGATTTTGAAGATCAGCAGGCGCCCTTCGGTGGTGACCGAGGCCAACCAGTTCTCATCCCTATCGGCAACCGGACGCGGCAGGATCACCTTGGCGTTGTTTGGCAGGCTCAACAACGCCTTGCCCGCCTTGTTCTTGGCCTGCAGGTCCTCGCCCTTGACCACGAAGCCGTAGCCCGCGTCGGAAGCGATGACGTACAGCCCTTCATCTTCAGGCATCAGCACGCATTCGAAGGTCGCACCCGGTGGCGGCGTCAGACGACCGGTCAAGGGTTCGCCCTGGCCCCGCGCAGACGGCAAGGTATGCGCCGCAACCGAATAGCTGCGCCCGGTGGAGTCGATGAACACCGCGAATTGGTTGGAACGCCCCGCCGCCAGTGCCTTGAACCCATCACCCGCCTTGTAGGAAAGACCGGTAGCGTCGATGTCATGGCCCTTGGCCGAGCGCACCCAGCCTTTTTCCGACAGCACTACCGTGACTTTCTCGTTAGGCAGCAGATCGTGCTCGGTCAGTGCCTTGGCTTCCGCACGTTCGACAATCGGTGACCGACGGTCGTCGCCATAGGTTTCAGCGTCCTTGATCAATTCGCTGCGCACCAGCTTCTTGAGTTTGGATTCGCTGCTGAGCAGGGCTTGCAGCTTGGCCTGCTCCTTGAGTAGTTCGTCCTGCTCGTCGCGCAGCTTCATTTCTTCGAGACGGGCCAACTGACGCAAGCGGGTGTCGAGGATGTAATCCGCCTGGATTTCGCTCAGGGCGAAGCGCTCGATCAGCTTGGCCTTCGGATGCTCCTCGGTGCGAATGATATGGATCACTTCGTCGAGGTTGAGGTAGGCAATCAGCAAGCCGTCCAACAGGTGCAGACGGCGCTCGACCTTGTCCAGGCGGAACTGCAAGCGGCGACGCACCGTGCGCACCCGGAATTCCAGCCATTCCACCAGCAGCGCCCGCAGGTTCTTCAGTTGCGGCTTGCCGTCGAGGCCGATGATGTTGATGTTGACCCGGTAGGTGGATTCCAGCTCGGTGCTGGCGAACAGGTGCTGCATCAGGGCTTCATGGTCGACCCGGCTGTTGACCGGAATAATCACGATCCGGCACGGGTTCTCATGGTCGGACTCATCACGCAGGTCAGCGATTTGCGGCGCCTTGGACGGCTTGGCCTGCATCATCGCGGCGATTTGCTCCAGCACCTTGGCGCCGGAAACCTGGTGGGGCAGCGCGGTGACGATGATGTCGCCGTCCTCGACGTTGTACACGGCACGCATTCGCACCGAACCACGACCGGTTTCGTAGATTTTCAGCAGGTCAGCGCGCGGTGTGATGATTTCCGCTTCGGTGGGGTAGTCCGGGCCCTGAATGTGCTCACAGAGTTGCTCGACCGTCGCCTTGGGCTCATCGAGCAGACGCACGCAGGCGGTAGCGACTTCACGCAGGTTGTGCGGCGGCACATCGGTGGCCATGCCGACGGCGATACCGGTGGTGCCGTTGAGCAGGATGTTCGGCAAACGCGCGGGCAATACCAGCGGTTCGTCGAGTGTACCGTCGAAGTTCGGCCCCCAGTCCGCCGTGCCCTGGCCCAACTCGCTGAGCAGCACTTCGGAATAGCGCGACAGGCGCGCCTCGGTGTAACGCATCGCCGCGAAGGATTTCGGGTCATCCGGCGCACCCCAGTTACCCTGCCCGTCCACCAGCGTGTAGCGGTAGCTGAACGGCTGCGCCATCAGCACCATGGCTTCGTAGCAGGCCGAGTCACCGTGGGGGTGGAATTTGCCGAGCACGTCACCGACGGTACGCGCGGATTTCTTGTGCTTGGAGTCGGCGTCCAGCCCCAACTCGCTCATCGCGTAGACGATACGCCGTTGCACGGGCTTCAGACCGTCGCCGATGTGCGGCAAGGCACGGTCCATGATCACGTACATGGAGTAGTTGAGGTAGGCGTTTTCGGTGAAGTCAGCCAGCGACCGGCGTTCTACGCCATCTAAGCTGTCTGCAAGGATATCGCTCATGCGGGCCTCATCAATTTGTTGACTGGCGCAGCAGCAAGGTGCCGCCGCGCTGGGTAAATTCGAGTTGTTTCAGGGCGCTCATGCCCAGCAGCACTTGGTTGCCGCTCAAGCCTGGCGCCACCAGGGCGCGCACGTCGTGCAAGACAATGTCGCCCAGTTTCAATTGTTCCAGCCGGGTGCGATAGCCCTGGCTGCGTCCGTTCGCGGTACTCAGGGTGACGGGCGCACCCTTCTCCAGACTCAGCCGCTCGGCCAGGCCCGCCGGGATCGACACATCGGTGGCCCCGGTATCGAGCATGAAGTTCACTGGCTGGCCATTGATCTGACCATCGGCCACAAAATGCCCCTGACCATTGCCCACCAGTTTGACCTCGATGTAGCCGTCGACCTGCTGCGAGCTGACTTGGGTATTGGGGTTTTCTCGACGCTGTTCCCACTCGCCGAAAAAACGCGTGGCCAGGAACAGCCCAGCACACCAGGCAAGCACCAATAGGATGCGCCCGGCGCGCTTGCCCGGCACCGGCTGACTCACGATTTGTCACTCCAGCCTGCCAGCGGCGCGGCGAAACGCCAGACCACCGGCCTGACTTCGCCATCGGCACGCGCACCGTTGTTGTTATCGATACCGACCCAGGCACCTTCGGCGTCGATCACCAGGGCTTCGGCGAGACCGTAAGGCTGTGGATAACGCCGCGACGCCTGCAAGGCCTCAGCGGCGAATGACCAGCAACGCTCGACCTTGGCACTCTCGGCATCGCGACGGCAGATCTCGTAGGCACTGCGCTCGAGCGTAAAGAGTTTGCCGGCAAACCATGCCAGGTCGGCAAAGTCCCGGGAAACCGCTCTAGCGCCGGGGAACTGTGCCGGCTGCATCTGCGTGCCGCCCTCGCTGAGCAACACGCAACCACCGTCACAATCCCAAGCGCTTTGCTGGCGCTTGATGCGCAGCAAGCCACGCCCCTCGCGCTCGGCCGCGAGCCACAGTCGATTGCCTTCAGGGTTGACCGCCAAGCCTTCGAACAGCGCATTGAAGTGCAGCAACATGCCACTGGCGCGCGCTTCGCGAACCAGGCTCGGCGAGATTTTCAGCCACTGCGCGGACCCTGTCGGCGACACCTGCAGCACAGCCGCGTGCGCCTCACTGACGACAAAACGGTTACCGGCCTGGTCGCAGCTGATGCCTTCGTAATCCAGCTCCCCGCCTCGCACCACCGACGCAGCCCAGGTCCGCGACGTCAAGCCCCAGGGCAAGCCACTGTCAGGCACTGGCGGCACGTCGATATGGATCGCCTCGGCCCGCCAAGTGCTGTCGCGAGTATCGAGCCGATACAGCCGGTCATCGTCACGGTCGGATATCGTCAACAGGTCGTCACCGCACTGCGCCAACCCAGACAGGTTGCCTCCGCGCATGCCTTCTACGGCATGTTCGGACAGCAGGCGCAATGGCTCTGCCGGCTGCGCGATGGCAGTTCCGGCAAACAACAGCATTGCGAGGGCGAAACCGCTCCGCATCAGGCCAGAACCTCGGCCAGATTGCCTTTGGATTCCAGCCAGGACTTGCGATCACCCGCGCGTTTCTTCGCCAGCAGCATGTCCATGATTTCCGCCGTCGCCTCGAAATCATCGAGGGTCAGTTGGACCAGGCGCCGGGTGTTCGGATCCATGGTGGTTTCACGCAACTGCGGCGGGTTCATTTCACCCAGGCCCTTGAATCGGGTGACCTGTGGCTTGCCGCGTTTTTTCTCGGCCACCAGGCGGTCGAGGATGCCATCGCGCTCGGCTTCGTCGAGGGCGTAGAAAATCTCCTTGCCCAAATCGATGCGATACAGCGGTGGCATGGCCACGTAGACGTGACCGGCATCCACCAGGGTACGGAAATGCTGGACGAACAAGGCACACAGCAAGGTAGCGATGTGCAGGCCGTCGGAGTCGGCGTCGGCAAGGATGCAGATCTTGCCGTAGCGCAGCTGGCTGATGTCCGTGGCACCCGGATCGACGCCGATGGCCACGGCAATGTTGTGCACTTCCTGGCTGGCCAGGACTTCACTGCCATCGACTTCCCAGGTGTTGAGGATCTTGCCGCGCAACGGCAGGATCGCCTGGAATTCCTTGTCTCGCGCCTGCTTGGCCGAACCACCGGCGGAATCACCTTCGACCAGGAACAGCTCGGAACGCATCGGGTCCTGCCCGGCGCAGTCAGCGAGTTTGCCCGGCAGCGCCGGCCCTTGAGTGATGCGCTTGCGCTCGACCTTCTTGCTCGCCTTGAGGCGACGCCCGGCGTTGTTGATCGCCAGCTCGGCCAGCAGCATCCCGGTTTCCGGGTTCGCATTAAGCCACAGGCTGAACGCATCCTTGACCACCCCGGACACGAACGCCGCCGCTTCACGGGACGACAGGCGCTCTTTGGTCTGGCCGGAGAACTGCGGCTCCTGCATCTTCATCGACAGAACGAAGGCAATTCGCTCCCAGACGTCTTCCGGTGCCAGCTTGACGCCGCGCGGCAACAGGCTGCGGAACTCGCAGAACTCGCGCATGGCATCGAGCAAGCCCTGGCGCAGGCCGTTGACGTGGGTGCCGCCCTGCGCCGTCGGGATCAGGTTGACGTAGCTTTCCTGGACACTGTCGCCACCTTCGGGCAGCCACAACAGCGCCCAGTCGACCGCTTCTTTATTACCCGCCAGGCTGCCGCAGAACGGCTCGTCGGGCAGGCGTTCGAATTCGCTGACGGCGTCTACCAGATAGGAGCGCAGGCCGTCTTCGTAATGCCACTCGACTTTCTCGCCGCTGGCCTTGTCTTCAAAGCTGACCAGCAGCCCCGGGCACAGCACGGCCTTGGCCTTGAGCACGTGTTTGAGGCGGCTGATGGAGAATTTCGGCGAATCGAAGTATTTCGGGTCCGGGGCAAAGAACACGCTGGTGCCGGTGTTGCGCTTACCGACAGTCCCGACGACTTCCAGCTCGGTTTTCTTGAAACCGTCGGCAAAGGTCATCTGGTATTCATTGCCGTCACGCTTGACCCGCACCCGCACTTCGGTCGACAGGGCATTGACCACCGAAATACCCACCCCGTGCAAACCGCCGGAGAACTGGTAGTTCTTGTTGGAAAACTTGCCGCCGGCGTGAAGCTTGGTGAGGATCAGCTCGACGCCGCTGACGCCCTCTTCCGGGTGGATATCCACCGGCATGCCGCGACCGTCATCGCAAACTTCCAGCGAGTGATCGGCGTGGAGGATGACCTGAACCGATTTGGCGTGGCCAGCCAGGGCTTCGTCGACACTGTTGTCGATGACTTCCTGGGCGAGGTGGTTCGGCCGACTGGTGTCGGTGTACATGCCAGGGCGCTTGCGCACCGGGTCGAGGCCCGAGAGGACTTCGATGGCGTCTGCGTTATAAGAGCTAGCGCTGGGAGTGGCCATGGGGTCTCGTCGTCAGTCATTCATGAAAATAGGAGCCAGGTGTTCACACTGCGGTGAAATCGATTGCCTGGTAAACATCTGCGCCAATGCCGGCAAAACTCAATAACGCCGGCATGCGCTCGGCGAACCCTTGGAAACTATGGTCGCCGCCCGCCTGAATGCGCAAGGCACAGGCTCGGTAATACTGTTGGGCGAGGCGATAGTCCAGCGTTTCGTCGCCGGTCTGCAGCCACACTTGATAACGCTGTGAATCCTGGGGCGCCGGCACTTCCAGTTCGGCAAGGGCCGCAACGTGGTCGAGGGTCAATTCCCATGTCTCTTCGGTATACAGGTTCTGCTGCGTCCCCAGATACCCGTCGAACATCCGGTGCGGAGCGACCGCCGGGTTGATCAGCAACGCCTTGAGGCCATGCTGTTCGGCCAAGTGAGTGGCATAGTAGCCGCCGAGTGAGCTGCCGACCAGCAGCGGCCGTCCCAGCTCGGCAATCGCCTGCTGCAACTGACCGATGGCCTCGCGTGGGTGGTGGTGCAAGGCCGGCACCCGCAGTTGCTCGCCCAGGCCCAGACGCTCCATCACGCCGACCAGCTGGCAGGCCTTCTTCGACGAAGGCGCGCTGTTGAAACCGTGGATATAGAGGATCGAACCGGACATGCAAGCTCCCTGCACCTGAGACAAAGAGCGGCAGTTTACAGGGAGTCCGGGCGCTTGACTTGCCCTGACACAAAACGGTCCATTTCGAAATCAGTAGCCGCTGGAACCGTAATCGACTTCGAAAACAAAGCCGCTGACCCGCTCCACACCGGTTTCCAGTTGTCCGTCCGGTAGCAGACGCAGCCAGCGATAGCCCGGCGCCAGAGTGTCGACCTTGAAGTCCTCGCTGCCCGGCGCGAACTGAATGCAGGTCGAAGGCGATGCGAGCAGGCGCACGTCATTACGCATCCGGTCGATTTCCTGGTGGACATGCCCCCACAACACGGCACGCACCTGTGGAAAACGATCCAGCACGGCAAACAGCGCCTCAGGGTTACGCAAGCCGATCGGCTCCATCCACGGGCAGCCGATGGACACCGGATGGTGATGGAAGCACACCAGATGATGACGCTGCGGCGCCTCGCTCAAGGCGCAGGCGAGCAATTGCAGTTGCTCATCCGCCAGAAAGCCGGGCACTGAACCCGGTACGGCCGAGTCGAGCAAGGTGATGCGCCAGTTGCCGATATCCACCACCGGTTCGAGCAGCGAACTCTGGGTCGCCGCCTGCTCCATCACCATCGGCTCATCGTGATTGCCCGGGATCCAGCGCGCCGGCGCCGCCAATTGCGCGCTTAACTGCCGAAACTGCTGATAGGACTCAAGGCTGCCGTCCTGAGACAGGTCGCCGCTGGCAACCAGCAGATCGATCTGCGGTTGCTGGGCCAGCACCAGGTCGATGACCTTTTGCAGGCTGTCGCGGGTATTCATGCCCAACAAGGTCCCGTGCGTGTCCGCGAACAGATGGCTGTCGGACAGTTGCACCAGCATGACTGGGTCGTTGACGGAAAGAGTGGCTACGCTCGGCAAGGCGTTCTCCCAGGGCGTGATCACGCGGGCGGATGAATGGCGCAATTATGCTGGGGCAGGGAAAAAGAGCAAAGTGTGGAAACGGACTCAGTTCACATCTGGCGCTTAACGCACCACTTCATATTCATGCCCGCAGGCCAGGCAATGGCTCAGCCATTCACCGAGGAACACGTTGAGCTGGGACTTTTCGTCAGGCTGGTGCATGAACGCATTGGGATAAGGGTAGATGCCACGAAAGCGCCGCGCATGCTCGGCACTGATGACTTCGGCCATGCGCGCGTCATGGTAGACCTGCACTTCCAGTTGCGGCACCGGCAGCCAGGGCAAGCTGTGCTCCTGGCGTACGCGCAAGGTGGTGGTGTAGGGACAGGTCAGCAGCACTTCCAGGGTCAGGACGCCAAGCATCTGATCGCCCTGGGTCATGGCGATGCGCCGGGCGGCTGGCGTGTCGCGCATGTCCGGCAGCAGCCGCAGCAGCCGGGCATAGTTGGCTTCGCAGGCGCTTTGCAGCCCCGCAAGATCGACCCGATAGCGGTCGCGTTGTTTGTTTACGACCATAGCCCCCTCACTTCAGCGCGGTTCAAAGCCAGCCATTGCATGGCAATAATGCTCGCCGCGTTGGAAATCCGTCCGTCACGTACGGCCTGCAGGGCATCTTCATAATCCCAGACCGTCACGCGAATATCTTCCGCTTCCTCCAGCAACCCATGCAGGCCGCCAGCCCCCGTGCTATCGCAACGTCCCAGGTACAGGTGCACGTATTCGGTGCTACCGCCCGGCGACGGGAAATAATTGAGCATCGGCCACAATGCCGTGATTTCCAGTCCAGCTTCCTCCTGCGCTTCCCGGCGAGCAACTTCTTCCGGCTGTTCCTGCTTGTCGATCAGACCAGCGACCAATTCGATCAGCCACGGATTCTCAACCTTGCCATAGGCGCCGACCCGGAACTGCTCGATCAACACCACGGTATCGCGCACCGGATCGTAGGGCAGGACACAGACCGCATCATGGCGCACAAACAATTCACGATTGATTTCCCGGCTCATGCCCCCGGCAAACAGCTCGTGGCGCAAGTGCACGCGATCGAGCTGGTAGAAACCCTTGTGGCAGTTTTCCGTGCGCACAACCTCTACTTGAGTCGGGATGGCGTTGGCGAAATCAGTCATGGTTATCCTCGTCTGCTGCAAAACCGGTACGAGGCTCCGACCTCGACATCGCGCCATCCTAACGCGCTCGCGGTGTTGGATGCAGCCCCTTTGCCACCAGTGGGATAGACGGCAGGGCTGTAAACCACTCTAATTAGCTTAGTGGCGAACTGACTGCCCCGCCGGTAGTCGAAGCCGGTAACTTTTGCCTCCCCTCGATCCTTGAAGGACGCCCATGTCACTTTTGAAAATCGCCTCCGTGGCCTGTATCGCCCTGACGCTGGGCGCCTGCCAAAGCCTGTTTCAACCCAGCTTCAAGGCGCCGCTGGAAACCCTGCGCGACACCGCCGAAACCATCAAGCCGGGCTGCACCGCCGCCGATTGTCCATTGGTGAACATCGACACCGTGCGCTTCCCCGGTGAGCCGCAACTCGATGGCATCATCGAAAAACGCCTGCTGCAAATGACTCGCACCTCACCCGACGCGCCGCTGCCCGCGTCGCTCGCGGCCTATCGCGATGAGTTCCTGCGCACTGCCGGCCCACGCACCAGCAGCTACCTGCAAGCCAAGGTACGCGAGCAGCATGACGGACTGGTGATCATTGAATTGTCGAGCTACTTCGATAACGGCACTGCCCATGGCGTGCCGGGCCGCGGTTTCATCAACTATTCGCGCCAGGAGCACAAAGTGCTGACCCTGGCCGACATGCTGAAACCGGGTGAAGAAACGGCGTTCTGGAAAGCCGCCCAGGTGGCGCACAACAGTTGGCTGATCAGCACCCGGCTCGATCAGGAGCCGGAGTTCCTCAAGGCCTGGCCCTTCAAGCAGACCCCTAACGTGGCACTGACCACGGCCGGGGTGATGCTCAAGTACGACGTGACCACCATTGCGCCTTACGCGCTGGGCCACGTCGAGTTGAAGATCCCTTACTCGCGCCTGGGCGGTATCCTCAAGCCTGAGCTGTTTCCCGCCCAAAAGTAACGATCCGGCCCAGCACCAGTTGCAGCAGCCCTGCCAGAATCAGCGCCGGCAGGGTTGCGCCCAACTCGGGATAGAGATTGGCCAGCACATGATAGGTCACCACCCCACCCAGCCAGGCGATCAGCGCCGAACCGCGCAACGCGGCTGAGCCCGCCACGGCACTGCGCTTGCGCAGAATGAAGTGATCCACCAGCACCACGCCGAACAACGGCGCGAACACCGAACCAATCAGCAGCAGGAAGTTCTGGTACTGCGCCAAGGGTGCGAGCAAGGCAATCAGGGTGCAGATCACGCCGATGGCCAGCGCCAGATGCTCGACTTTCAAGCGCGACAGGGTCGCACTGGACACCGCCGCCGAGTGGATATCGGCGAAGGCGTTTTCCGACTCGTCGAGCAGGATCAGCAGCAACGGGATGCCCAAGCCCGCACCGGCCAGCGCCAACAGCAAGGCATTGACCTCGCCGCTCGGGGCAAACGCCAGGGTGTAGGCTACGCCCAGGCTCATCAGCCAGAAATTACCGATGAAGAAGCCCAGCGCAGTGCCGCCAAACACATTTTTCGCACGCTTGCCGAAACGCGAGTAGTCGGCGATCAGCGGCAGCCAGGACAACGGCATGGCGATCGCAATGTCGAAACCGACGGCGAACGGCAGCGAACCATCGCCCGCCTGCACCCACAAAGCGGCCAGATCGGCCTTGGCAAACAGATTCCAGGTCAGCCAGATACACGCGGCCAGCAGCAGCCAGATGCCCCACTTGCGCAGGATCTGCCGGACGAAGGTCAACGGACCGCTAACGGCCAGCAGCGTCGCCAGGGCACCGAAGAACAGGGTCCAGACCAATGGATTGGCCATCAGGCTGGCCTCGTCAAAAGCTCGCGCACCCAGCAGGCTGGCGGCATCGCGCATAACGATGATTTCGAATGATCCCCAACCCACCAACTGCAGCAGGTTGAGCAACGCTGGCAAGCTGGCGCCCCGTGCGCCGAGGGTGAGTTTCAGCGCGGCCATCGACGACAAGCCGGTGTCACTGCCAATCACGCCGACGCAGGCCAGCAGCAATACGCCGACCAGCGTGCCGAGAAAAATCGCCAGCAACGAACCCGACAAGCCCAGACCAGGCGCCAACAAGGCCCCGGTCTGCAAAACCATCAGGCCGATACCGAGGGAGAACCACAGGGAAAACAGGTCGCGACCGCCGAACACACGTTTGTCCAACGGGACCGCGATTTCGGGGGAGTAGGTGCTGGGTTGAATGCTCAAGGGTGTTATCTCAGAGGGACATTTGTTGTTGTGTTGACCGCTATGGCTGGCAGGCCAGCTCCTACAGGGATTTTGTAAGTGCCACAGATCCAGTGTGGGAGCGAGCCTGCTCGCGAAGAGGGCGGTGCGAACACCGCCGACTTGTCAGATCAAACCTTCTTGTACAGCTGACTGCCTTCCTGCTTGAAGCGCTCGGCCTGTTCGGCCATGCCTTGGGCGACGTCCACATCGACCGCTTCGATCCGCTGGTTAGCCGCGTACTCGCGGACTTCCTGGGTGATTTTCATCGAGCAGAATTTCGGGCCGCACATGGAGCAGAAGTGCGCGACCTTGGCCGAATCCTTCGGCAGCGTCTCATCGTGATATGAACGCGCGGTGTCCGGATCCAGGCCGAGGTTGAACTGGTCCTCCCAGCGGAACTCGAACCGCGCCTTGCTCAAGGCGTTGTCGCGGATCTGTGCACCAGGATGCCCCTTGGCCAGGTCGGCGGCGTGGGCGGCGATCTTGTAGGTGATGATCCCGGTCTTCACGTCATCCTTGTTCGGCAGGCCCAAGTGTTCCTTTGGCGTCACGTAGCAGAGCATGGCGCAACCGAACCAGCCAATCATCGCAGCACCGATGCCCGAAGTGATGTGGTCGTAGCCGGGGGCGATGTCGGTGGTCAATGGGCCGAGGGTGTAGAACGGCGCCTCGTCGCAGCACTCCAGCTGCTTGTCCATGTTCTCCTTGATCAACTGCATCGGCACATGGCCCGGGCCTTCGATCATGCACTGCACGTCGTGTTTCCAGGCGATCTTGGTCAGCTCGCCGAGGGTTTCCAGCTCGCCGAACTGCGCTTCATCGTTGGCGTCGGCAATCGAGCCCGGACGCAGGCCATCGCCCAGCGAGAAGCTGACGTCGTAGGCCTTCATGATTTCGCAGATTTCCTCGAAGTGGGTGTAGAGGAAGTTCTCCTGGTGGTGCGCCAGGCACCACTTGGCCATGATCGAGCCGCCACGGGAAACGATGCCGGTCACGCGCTTGGCGGTCATCGGCACGTAGCGCAGCAGCACGCCGGCGTGGATGGTGAAGTAGTCGACGCCCTGCTCGGCCTGCTCGATCAGCGTGTCGCGGAACAGCTCCCAGGTCAGGTCTTCGGCGACACCGCCGACTTTCTCCAAAGCCTGGTAGATCGGCACGGTGCCGATTGGCACCGGCGAGTTGCGGATGATCCACTCGCGGGTTTCGTGAATGTGCTTGCCGGTGGACAGGTCCATCACCGTGTCCGAACCCCAACGAATGCCCCAGGTCAGTTTCGCCACTTCTTCTTCAATGGACGAACCCAGGGCGCTGTTGCCGATGTTGCCGTTGATCTTCACCAGGAAGTTACGGCCGATGATCATCGGTTCCAGTTCGGTGTGGTTGATGTTGGCCGGGATGATCGCGCGACCACGGGCGATTTCCTCGCGGACGAACTCAGGGGTGATTTCCTTCGGGATGCTCGCGCCGAAACTGTGGCCGGCGTGTTGCTGCTTCAACAGGCCGGCGGCGCGGGCCTCTTGCAGCTTCATGTTTTCGCGGATGGCGACGTATTCCATCTCGGCAGTGATGATGCCTTTGCGCGCGTAGTGCATCTGGCTGACGTTGGCCCCGGCCTTGGCGCGGCGCGGGTTGTTGACGTGGGCAAAACGCAGCTTGGTCAGCTCGGCGTCGGCCAGACGCTCCTGGCCGAAGTTCGAGCTCAGGCCGCTGAGGCGCTCGGTGTCGCCGCGATCGTCGATCCACGCCGAACGCACATCGCCCAGGCCTTTGCGCACATCGATCACCACGTTGGGGTCGGTGTACGGGCCCGAGGTGTCATAGACAGTCACTGGCGCGTTGATCTCGCCGCCGAAATCGGTCGGGGTCACGTCCAGAGTGATTTCCCGCATCGGCACGCGGATGTCCGGGCGAGAGCCCTGCACATAGACTTTTTGTGAACGGGTAAAGGGTTGAACCGACTGTTCATCGACCTTGGCCGATTCACTCAGATTGATCGCGTTTTTAGCTTTTATGGTCATCACGGGCTCTCCAGACAGCATCCAGGCAGTGGATTGTCGGAGCAGAACCTGAAAGGCACGGACGCACCAGGACTGGTGCTGTGCGTCGTCGGTGTTCGATTGTCGAACAAAATCCCGGACGAAGCACAAGAGGACTCGCCGGGTGACGAGAAATCTTGTTCCCTACGCAGGCGCTAACCTGATCAGGTTCAACGGGATCCGAAATTATTCGATCTCAGCCTCATAGCAAGGCACCCCGACAAGAACCCGGCCAGTCTAGACACAACTGCAAGAGAACGCCAACACCGGATCAAACAGCGTGATGAATGGCGTATTTGCGCGCAGTAGAAGGATTGTTGGTGCCCTATTGCACAACTACACTCGCTACGCCACGTCACGCATTGACGCTGCATTCGCGGCGCCTTAGCCTTGGCCGTCAAATTACCCGTGTAATATCAAATTTAGGGAACGCTTATGCTGCGCAAACTCTCACTGGCCCTCGCCGTGTCTTGTGCGTCCAATGGAATGGCCTGGGCAGCAGAAGCGCCCGCATCGACCAAGACGGATCTGGTCAGCGTGTATCAGGAAGCCGTGGATAACAACGCCGACCTGGCCGCCGCCGTCGCCCAGTATGGCGCGCAGAAAGAAGTAGTGCCCCAGGCCCGCGCCGGCCTGCTGCCCAATCTCTCGGGCGGTGCCGATGTGAACAACGTGCGCACGTCGCTCGATCAACCGTCGGCCACCTTCAACCGTAATGCCCACTCTTACCAGGCGACTCTGGCACAGCCACTGTTCCGCGCAGATCGCTGGTTCCAGTTCCAGGCTGCCAAGGAAGTCAACGAACAGGCCGCCCTGCAACTCTCGGCGACCGAGCAGAACCTGATCCTGCAAACCGCCAACAGCTACTTCAATGTGCTGCGCACCCAGGACAACCTGGCGTCGACCAAAGCCGAAGAAGCGGCCTTCAAGCGCCAGCTCGACCAGTCCAACGAACGCTTTGACGTCGGCCTGTCGGACAAGACCGACGTGCTGCAATCGCAAGCCAGCTATGACACGGCGCGGGCCAATCGGATCGTCGCTCAGCGTCAGGTCGACGATGCCTTCGAAGCCCTGGTGACCCTGACCAACCGGCGCTACAACTCGGTCCAGGGCATCAGCCACAACCTGCCGATCCTGCCGCCGGCACCGAATGACGCCAAGGCCTGGGTTGAAACTGCGGCTCGGCAGAACCTCAATCTGCTGGCCAGCAACTACGCGGTCAGCGCCGCCGAACAAACACTCAAGCAGCGCAAGGCCGGCCACGCTCCGACCGTTGACGCCATCGCCCGCTATGAGAAAGGCGACAACGATGCGCTGGGCTTCAGCAATCCGAACGCCACGGGTCAACCCTATGGCGGCGACGTCCAGCAGACGACCATCGGCCTGCAGTTGAATATTCCGATCTACAGCGGCGGCCTGATCAACTCGCAAGTCCGCCAGTCCTACGCCCAACTGGACCAGACCGAGCAGCAACGCGAATCCCTGCGCCGGCAGATCGTCGAAAACACCCGCGACCTGCACCGCGCGGTGAACACCGACGTCGAACAGGTCCAGGCGCGCAAGCAGTCGATCATTTCCAACCAGAGTGCGCTGGAGGCGACCGAAATCGGTTACCAGGTGGGTACTCGCAACATCGTCGACGTGCTGGATGCCCAGCGCTCGCTGTACACGTCGGTACGCGACTACAACAACACCCGCTACGACTACATCATCGACAACCTGAAGCTCAAGCAACAAGCCGGCACCTTGAACCCGGGGGATCTGCAGGACCTGGCACGCTGGCTCAATCCCAACTACAACCCGGACAAGGACTTCCTGCCGCCAGACCTGGCGAAGGCAGCGGCCGAGCAGCTCAAAGCCCGCCCTTGAAAACGGTCAGTGGCGAGGGCTCCCTCGCCACATTCACGCTCTGTCGATCAACCGCCCCAATCCGTCCAGCAAACGCTGCAGCGCGCCCTGATTGGCGCGCATCACGCGCAATCCGGCCTCGGCCATTTGCTGCGCATCACGGGGCAACTCGAACAATCGCTGCACGGCCACAGCCAGGCCATGGGCGTCATCCACTTCCTGCAGGGCGCTGGCATTGCGCATCAACGCGGCGATCTCGAGGAAGTTGAACAAGTGCGGACCGCTGAGCACCGGTTTGCCCAGCGCCGCCGGCTCCAGCAGGTTGTGCCCGCCGTTCGGTACCAAGCTGCCGCCGACAAACGCACTGTCCGCCAGGGCATAGAGAAACAGCAGCTCGCCCATGGTGTCGCCGAGCAATACCGAGGTGCCGGCACCGACGGCGTCGCCGGTTGAGCGGCGTACCGTGGCGAAGCCTTGCTGCTGGCAGAGGGAAAACACCGAATTGAAGCGCTCCGGATGGCGCGGCACCAGGATCAGCAGCGCGTCCGGGTGGCTGGCAAGCAGTTGTCGATGGGCTGCCAGCACCACCTCATCCTCGCCTTCATGAGTACTGGCGGCAATCCACACCGGCCGCTGTTGGGCTTGCCATTGCTTACGCAGGGCCGTGGCACGGGTCAGTAACTGTGGATCGATGTTCAGATCAAACTTGATCGAACCCGTCACCTCGACGGTCTCCGGACGGGCACCCAAAGCGCGAAAACGCTCGGCTTCGGCTGCGGTCTGCACGGCGAACAGGCTCATCTCGGCGAGCATCGGCTGGGTCAGTTTGCGAAAGCGTCCGTAGCCTCTGGCCGAGCGTTCGGACAACCGGGCATTCGCCAGCGCCACCGGAATCCCGCGCTTGGCACACTGGTGAATGTGATTGGGCCACAACTCGGTTTCCATGATCACTGCCAGCTTTGGCCGGACCCGGTCGAGAAACCTTGCCGCCGCGCAGGGCAAGTCGTAGGGCAGGTAGCAATGCTGGATCCGCGGCTCGTTGGCGAACAGCGCGTGGATCCGCTCGGAGCCGGTCGGGGTCATGCAGGTGATGGTGATCGGCAGTTGTGGATAACGCAGCAACAGCGCACGAATCATCGGTGCGGCGGCGATGCTCTCGCCAACCGACACCGCATGCACCCAGATCCCGCCCGGCTGCAGGGCCGGCAAACCGATGGAGAATCGCTCGCCAATCCGCTTGGCGTAAGCCGGTGCCTTGCGCGAACGCAGCCACAACCGAATCGCTACCAGCGGCAGCCCCAGGTAAAACAGTGCGGTGTACAGGGTTCTATTCATGGAGGCGGAGTTTATCGGCTTTTTCAGCCGATCGCCCGCAACTGCACGGCAAACCGCTCGGCCAGCCAGCGCGCCGCCGGGCCCAGGGTTTCATCACGGCGCCAGACCAGCTCCACTACCAATGCCGGCGGCGTCCATTCACTGACCAGCTCGACGATCTGCCCGTGATAGGCCGGATATTGCACCACGTGTCGCGGCAGCCAGCCCCAACCCAGGCCGCGCATCAGCCATTCCGCCAGCACGTAGAAACTGTCGGCACGCCAGACCTGCGGGCTGGCCTGCTCGCTGCCCGGATACACGCTGGAATGAGTGGCCATCAGCAACTGCCGATGCTGGGCCATCTGCTGGCAGTTGACCTGGCCCGTCAGCGCCAACGGATGTCCCACCCCGCACACGGTAACCATCTCGATACTGCCCAGCACTCGGCGCTCAAGCGCCTCGGGGATCTGCTCGTGGTAGAACAGCAGGCCAAGGTCAGCCTGGCGCTGCACCAATTTGCGCGCCACATCGCCCTGCGCAGCGCTGGCCAACTGCACCTCCAGGCTGGGGAATTGCTCGGCGAGCGCTTCGAGACTTTCAATCACCGGCTGATAGGGCATCGCCTCGTCCTGAGCCAGACGAATACGCGCCTCTTGCCCTCGCATCAACGCCTGCGCACGACCATTGAGGCGCTCGCACTGACGCAACACTTCCCGCGCCTCCTCCAGCAACGCACTGCCGGCTTCGGTCAGTCGCGGCTGGCGACCGCTGCTACGCTCGAACAGGCAGACGCCCAAGTCTTCCTCCAACAGCGCAATCGCGGTGCTGATCGCCGATTGCGCCTTGCGCTGGTCGCGCGCGACGGCGGAAAAGGAACGCTGTTCGGCGACGCTGACGAACAGCTGCATCTGTTCGAGATTCCATTGGATGCTCATGGCTCAACCTATCTTTGATTCAGATAGGTAATGACTTTACCGCATCTGTTGAATCTCTAAAATGCCGCCCTATGCAGGAGCGAGGTTGCTCGCGAAGAACGTTAACGATGACGCGAATATCTTGAATGAACGCGGTGTCCTTAAGTTTTCGCGAGCAAGCTTGCTCCTTCAGAAAGGGGGAGCCCGCCACTATTTCATACGAGGATTGATCAATGAGCGCTTACTACTACCTGGCCATCGCCATCTGTGCCGAAGTGATCGCCACTGTCTCGATGAAAGCCGTCAAGGGTTTCAGCACCCCCCTGCCGTTGCTGCTGGTGATCTGCGGCTACGGCATTGCCTTCTGGATGCTGACCCTGGTGGTACGCAGCGTGCCGGTGGGTGTGGCCTATGCAGTGTGGGCCGGCATGGGGATTGTCATGGTCAGCGTCGCGGCGCTGTTCATCTATGGGCAGAAACTCGACGTACCGGCGATGCTCGGCATGGCGCTGATTGTGCTTGGCGTGGTGGTGATTCAGTTGTTCTCGAAAACCGCAGGGCATTAATCCAACGCCCGAGAGGATGTGCGCTCAGCGCTTGCACTGCACATTGAGCCTGTATACTGCGCCCCTAGTCTTGAACACTGAGGTCGCCCCATGCCCACCGATATTTCCACCGACGTCCTGATTGTCGGCGCCGGAGTTGCCGGGCTCTGGCTCAATGCACGCCTGCGTCGCCAGGGTTTTTCGACGGTACTGGTGGAAAGTGCCAGCCTCGGTGGCGGGCAGAGTGTCAAATCCCAGGGCATCATCCATGGTGGCGCCAAGTACGCATTGCATGGCGCGCTGACGGGCGCCTCGGAGGCGATTGCCGACATGCCGCGGCGCTGGCGTGAAGCACTGGCGGGCGATGGCGAACTGGACCTGTCCGGTGTGCGCCTGCTCTCCGACGCCCATTACTTGTGGTCACCCGGCACCCTGGCCGGCAACCTCACCAGCTTCTTTGCCAGTAAGGCGGTGCGCGGACGCGTCGATCAGGTCAAGGGCGAGCAATTGCCACCCGCCCTGCAAGACAAACGCTTCAAGGGCAAGGTCTATCGCCTGGCCGAGTTGGTGGTCGACATACCCAGTCTGATCGAGCGTCTGGCGCAACTGGCCGGAGACGGCCTGCTGGCCGCGCAGCAGATCCAGCCCTTGATGGAAAACGGTAACCTGGTGGGCCTGCGGGTCGACGAGCGAGAAATCCGCGCACAACGCATCGTCCTCAGTGCCGGTGCCGGCACTGCCGAACTGCTCGCCGCGTTGGGCTTGAGCCAGCCGGCGATGCAGTTGCGTCCGCTGCACATGGTCCTGGTCAAAGGGCCAAGCCTCAAGCCGTTGTACGCCCACTGCCTGGGTGGCGGCCCGAAACCACGGATAACTGTCACTACACATCCAGCGGCCAACGGGGACTGGGTTTGGTATGTCGGCGGCGACATCGCTGAAGCCGAAGGTGTGGCTCGCGAGCCAGCCGAGCAGATTGCCACCGCGCAAAAAGAACTGGCGCAGTTGCTGCCATGGATTGATCTCAGCCAGGCCCAGTGGGCCACCTTGCGAGTTGACCGTGCAGAACCCCAGCAATCGGGCCTGATCCGTCCCGACAACGCCTTCCTCGCCGAGCAAGACCGCCTGCTGGTGGGCTGGCCGACCAAGCTGGCGCTGGCCCCCGACTTCGCCGACCGGGTGATCGCCGCACTGCAACGCGACGGTATCCAGCCCGGCCCTGCGAGCGCCCTGCCGGCCCTGCCAAAACCGCCGTTGGCCGTACCGGCCTGGGAGCAACTGCTGCCATGAGCCAGGCAACCCTGCACGATCTGCATCGCCCGCTGGGCAGCACCGGCCTGCGGGTTTCGCCCCTGGGCCTGGGCACGGTCAAGCTCGGCCGCGACCAAGGGGTCAAGTACCCCAACGGCTTTCAGATTCCCGACGATGATGACGCGCGCATGCTGCTCAAGCTGACCCGGGACCTGGGCATCAACCTGATCGACACCGCACCGGCCTATGGGCGCAGCGAAGAACGCCTCGGGCCGCTGCTTCGCGGCCAGCGTCAGGACTGGGTGATTGTCAGCAAGGTCGGCGAGGAATTTGCCGATGGCCTGTCCCGCCACGATTTCACGGCGGCACACACGCGGTTCTCCATCGAGCGCAGCCTGCAACGTCTGGAAACGGATTTTATCGACCTGGTGCTGGTGCACTCGGACGGCAACGACTTGGCGATTCTCAACGACAGCGAGGTCTACCAGACCCTTGCCGCACTCAAGGCCGAAGGCAAGATTCGCGGCTTCGGTTTTTCCGGGAAGACCGTCGAAGGCGGCCTCAAGGCCCTGGAGCAAGGCGACTGCGCCATGGTCACTTACAATCTCAATGAGCAGGCCGAGCGCCCCGTGATCGACTACGCTGCTGCCCACGGCAAGGCGATCCTGGTGAAAAAGGCCTTGGCCAGTGGTCACGTATGCCTGAGTCCGGGGGTCGATCCGGTGCGCGCCAGTTTCGAGTTGTTGTTCGCCCAACCCGGGGTTGCCAGTGCTATTGTCGGCACCATTAATCCGCTGCACCTCGCCCACAATGTGGCGACCGTTGCTCAAGTCCTAGCCAGTCGTTGAACCGCCGTCGAGGCGGCCGCCCCCGACGCAAGAAGGAGCCGACATGCCGCGAACGCTGATCCGCAAGAACCCCAGCAACTTCAAGACCCTGCCCCTGTACGTCGAAGCGACTCCCGAAGGTTTGAGCTATCAAAGCGTCGGGATGCCGCTGAACTTCGCGCAAACCCTGCAACGCCGGCGGCCGGTGAATGTGGCCGATGCCGAGCGTTTTGCTCTGGAGCTGGCCAACCTGGGCGTCTCGGTGCGCCTGACCCTGCGCTGGCAACATCGCGACTATTGGGTACTGGTTCGCCAACGCCGCCAGGATCGCGGTGACGTGGTGCTCAAGTTGATTTCAGGTTACGTTCCGGCCCACGAACTGAACCTGCCGCTGCACACCGCCATTCAGGAGATCGCCGAAGAGTGCCTGCTGGAAACCCCGGAGGGCTGGCTCGGCGGGCGCTTCAATGACACCTGGCTGCCAGCACCCTACGCCTCTGCGCTGCATTACCGCGAAGCCATGCCGTTTCGCCTGAGCCCGGAGTCCGGCGCCGCGCGCCCGGTGCGTTGCGCCAACCTGCAGTTGATCGAGCGGCCACGGGCCTATGTGCACCTGCCCACCGCCTCATTGCAGTTGATTTACGATTTGCGCCTCGACGTGCCCAAGGAAGCCAAGTCCTTGAGCCTGTTCCACGTCGATGAACGCCTGGAAGGTGATCAACTGGTCGCTCGTCTCGACCGCAAGCGCCCGGACCTGTACCTGATGCCGCTCAAGGACGGGCAACCGCTACCCGAGCTCTACACCCTGAAAAAAGACCAGTTGCATCCGGCGAGCACCCGCGGCCTGTATCTGGCGGAAAGCTTCGCCCAACAGGAGGGTTGGCTGGTCAGGGATGAACGGATTCGCTGGAAGGACTGGCTCAAGCAGCAGGGGCTGGTCGCCCCGAGCAAGGATTCGAAACTGCGCCAATTGACCGGCAAGGCGCGGCAGATACTGCGCAAGATGGTGCCGAAAAAAGCCAATCGCTGAAGACTCAAGCGCACTGCAGGCAAGCCTGCAGTGCGGCAATGGATGGCGTTACTCGGTCTTGCGGATCTTCTCGACGATCGCGGTGGTCGAGCTGTTTTCTACCAGTCCCAGCACCTTCACCGTCCCGCCGTAGGCCTTGACGATGTCGGCACCCACGACCTGATCGATCCCGTAGTCGCCACCCTTGACCAACACGTCCGGCTTGACCTGGGACAGCAGGTTTTCCGGCGTTCCTTCCGGGAAGCTGATCACCCAATCCACAGCGCCCAGGCCCGCCAGCACGGCCATGCGGCGATCGACGCTATTGATCGGCCGACCCGGCCCTTTCAAACGACTTACCGAGGCATCATCGTTGATCGCGACGATCAAGCGGTCGCCTTGGGCGCGCGCTTGCTCCAGGTAGGTCACGTGACCGGCGTGGAGGATGTCGAAGCAGCCGTTGGTGAACACAATCGATTCGTTGTGCGCACGCGCATCCTCGACCGCCTGCAGCAACTGCTCAATCCCCAACACGCCGCGTTCGGAGCCCTCTTCGCGCTGGATCGCACGACGCAGTTCCGGAGCGCTGATGGACGCGGTACCCAACTTGCCCACCACAATGCTCGCCGCCAGGTTGGCCAGGGCCACCGCATGCGGCAGTTCCTCGCCGGCAGCAATGGCTGCGGCCAGGGTCGAAATCACCGTATCGCCGGCACCGGTCACGTCGAACACTTCACGAGCCCGTGCCGGTAAGTGCAGCGGCGGATGCTCCGGGCGCAGCAGGGTCATGCCGTGCTCGCCACGGGTCACCAGCAGGGCGCCGAGCTCCAGATCGTGCATCAGCTTCGCGCCCTTGCTCACCAGGTCGTGCTCATCGACACAACCGCCGACGATGGCTTCGAACTCGCTGAGATTCGGGGTAATCAGACTGGCACCACGGTAGATCGAGAAGTCCTTGCCCTTGGGGTCCGCCAATACCGGAATACCCTTGGCACGGGCGGCCTCGATCAGCGCCTGATGGTTCTTCAGTGCACCCTTGCCGTAATCGGACAGCACCAGCACCTTGATGCCTTCGAGCAGGCTGTCGACTTCAGCAGCAAGGGCGAGGGCGTCGGTGGCGAAGGGCTGTTCGAAATCGATACGCAGCAATTGCTGGTGACGACTCATGACCCGCAGCTTGACGATGGTCGGCTGGTGCGCGATGCGCTGGAACAGGGCACGAACGCCAGCCCCCTTGAGACTGTTGGCCAGGCTGTCGGCGGCCTCGTCATCACCAGTCACACCGACCAGCGAGGCTGGCGCACCGAGCGCTGCAATGTTCAAGGCAACGTTGGCGGCACCGCCCGGGCGGTCTTCGATTTGATCGACCTTGACCACCGGCACGGGTGCCTCAGGAGAAATCCGTGAGGTACCACCATGCCAGTAACGGTCGAGCATGACATCGCCGACCACCAAGACAGGGGCCTGATCGAATCGCGGCATGGACAACTTCATGGTGCAACCCACATACAAAATGAACAGGGGCGCGATATTAACACAGGGTGAACGCCGGCTAGTTCGCCGGGTTCATCCGCGCTAATACACGCTGTTGATTTGGTTAATTCTTGAGCAAAACTGCCAGATGACGGAAGTTTTGAGGCATGCATCGCAGCCTGATAAATCATTCGCCGGGCACTTTGCGTGTCCGGCGAACAATCAGTCCAGGAGCGGATCAGGCGATGCCCGCCGAGGTCGGCTCATCCAGGCCCATGGCGTGCAGGCGGGAATAGTACCCACCTTGAGCCAACAGTTGGGCGTGGGTGCCGCGCTCGACAATCTCACCGTGATCCATGACCAGGATCAAGTCGGCCTTTTCGATGGTCGACAGGCGATGGGCGATTACCAGGGTGGTACGGCCCTTCATGACTTTATCCAGCGCCGCTTGAATGTGGCGTTCGGACTCGGTGTCGAGGGCCGAGGTCGCTTCGTCGAGAATCAGCAGCGGGGCATTTTTCAGCAGCGCGCGGGCAATTGCCAGACGCTGGCGCTGACCGCCGGAGAGCAGAACGCCGTTCTCCCCGACCTCTGTGTCCAACCCTTGCGGCAACTCGGAAATGAAGTCCATCGCATAGGCATCTTCTGCCGCTTTCTCGATGTCTTCACGCGGCGCACCCGCGAGGTCGCCATAGGCGATGTTGTTGGCAACTGTATCGTTGAACAGCGTCACATGCTGAGTGACCTGGGACACATGCTTGCGCAAGTTACGCAGGCGATAGTCTTCGATCTCGATTTCATCGAGCAGAATCTTGCCACTTTCATGGTGATAGAAGCGTGGAATCAGGCTGGCCAGCGTCGACTTGCCACTGCCGGAGCGCCCCACCAACGCGATCATCTGCCCAGGCGTCGCGGTGAAGCTGATGTTTTTCAACACCTCGCGATCAGTGCCGGGGTAGGTGAAGCTCAGGTTGTGCACGTCCAGGTGGCCGCTGATGCGCTCGCGTTCGACCGTGCCGTTATCGACTTCCGGCTCGACATCCAACTGTTCGAAAATACTCTCGGCACCCGCCACACCTTTTTGGATGGTCGAGCTGACTTCCGACAGTTGGCGGATAGGCTTGGGCAACAAGCCTGCGGCCGTGATGTAGGCCACCAGATCACCGGCGGTAGCATCACCGCGCAAGAACAGCACCAGGAACATCAACGAGGCCATGGCGGTGTAAATCACCAACTGCAGCGCCGGGGTGTAGATGGCACTGGTACGGGTCATGCGCAGTTGCTTGTCGGTATTGCTCTGGCTGGCGCGGGCGAAACGCTGCTGCTCATAGGTCTCGCCGCCGAAGCTGCGCACCACGCGATAACCCTGGATGGTTTCCGATGCGACGTGCGTCACATCGCCCATCGCCACCTGGATGCGCTTGCTTTGCTTGCGGAATTTCTTACTGGTGTTGCCGACCATGAACGAAATCAGCGGCAGAATTGCCAGCATCACCAGCGTCAGCTTCCAGTTCATCCACAGCAGGTAGGCAAACAGGAAAATAACGGTCAGGCCTTCGCGTATCACCACTTTGATCGCATCGGTGGCTGCGCCGGTGACCATGGTTACGTTGAAGGTAATCCGCGAAATCAGATGCCCGGAGTTGTGGGTATCGAAATAGCGATTGGGCAGTACCAGCAGCTTGTTAAACAACTCGACTCGCAGGTCGTGCACCAATCCCAGCGAAACCTTGGCCAGGTAGTAGTTACTCAGGAACGAGCCCAGGCCCTGCCACGCCGCGATCAGGATGATCAGCAGGGGCACGGCGACCAGTAACTTCAAATCCCGCAGGACCGGTATATGGGGGAACAGCACCGCGTCCGGGTTGCTCAAACCGTCGACGAAGTACTTGAGGATCCCGGCCAGCATGGGCTGGGTGGAGGCAAATATCACGAAGCCCAGGATACTCAACAGGAAAATGCCCACGTAGGGTTTTACGTACCCCAGCAGCCGAAAATAGATTTTCAGGCTCGAATCCTGTTCCGCTTTGGGCGGTGCTGCACTCATCGTAGAGCTCACTTCTTAGGTAGAACGCGGAATTTTATCACAGCCTTGGAATTTGGCCTGTGTCCAAACCAACACGGTGGCCAGTCCCACAGGCAGCCAACTGATGAACCATTCGGCGCGCGGCGTGCCGCTGATGCTTGCCGCATCGAACTGCATGGCCAGGAACGAAAACATCCAGATCCCCAGGATGCCACGGCCATATAACGTATCACGGGCGCGCCAGGCTTCGCGCAGCACGGCGAACCAGAGCACGCACCACAACAGCAACCCTGGCAAGCCGAGTTCGATGGCGATATGGGTAAACAGGTTGTGTGCATGATCGAACTGTATGCCCTCGGCAAACACCGTATAACCAGAGCCCATGCCCAGGCCGGTCCAAGGGCGCTGGGCAATCATGTCCAGACTGGACCTCAGGATTTCGGGCCGGAAAGAGGTGCCGCGAGCCAATACCAGCGGCTCCAGCAACCAGAACGCCAGCATCGCCAGCAACAACGCGCCCAGCGCGATGAGCCGACTGTGCCGATCGCGGCACCAGACAGGCATGGTCACGAACGTCAGCAACAAGGCCAGCGCGGCGCCACGGCTTTGCGAGAGCACGACAAAACCGCTGAGAAATGCCAGCGCCACCAGCCACAGCAGTTGCTTGCCGCGGGTTGGCGGAATCCAGTGCGCCAGCCATACCGCGGCCAAGCCAAGTACGTAGCCGCCGAGGATCGGATGCGCCAACTGTCCGAGGCCGACCAGGCGCGCCATCCAGTGATTGCCGTCTACCCCGTAGAACTCGATGGCCGCCAGCAACGCGGTCACTGCCAGCCCAAGCCCGCCCCATTGCATGATGCGGATCACCCGTTCAGGGCGGGCATTGGCCAAAATCGGGAAGAACAACAGAAAGACGATGATATACAGGGCGCGCTTGGCGCCGCGCGAGGGGTCGGGATCCTGGGTCCAGAGCAGCGTAATCATCGCCCAGAAACCCAAACCCATGACCGCCAGGCATACCAGTCGCTGGCCACGCCAGAGCTCAACAAAACGCTGTCGTGCAGGCCAGGCCAGTAACAGAGTCGGCAACCAGAGAAACGCCACCAGGCCTTGCTGATAAATCTTGTTGGTCGGAGCAAATGCAATGGCGAGCAAAAACCATAACAGTCCTGTCGTCATCCAAACCTGCGCCCAGCGCGTTTCCTGCATCTAACCGCTCCCGCTGAAAAATCCGACTGCCATCACGGCATGGTTAAAACAACAACTTTTCGGCATCATTGATCGCATGCACGCCCCATTTTTCTACAAGGCTCCCTACATGCAATGCTTCCGGCTTTCCCATGCCGCGTTAAATCAGATGGTTGAAGGCGCCAGAGTACTTGAAGCCGACAGCTTCGGCCCGAAAGTCTTCCTGCTGCCGGACGGTAACATCCTCAAGCTGTTTCGCCGCAAGCGCCTGCTGTCTTCGGCACTATTTCGCCCGTATTCCAAACGCTTCATCGATAACGCCCTGCAGCTGGAAAAACGCGGTATCCCGACCCTTCAGGCCCTCAAGTTTCATCGACTGGAAACGCCCGGAATGACGGCGGTGCTGTACCGTCCCCTGCCCGGCGAGACCCTGCGCCAGATTGCCAACAAAGAAGGTTTCGACTGGCAACAGGCATTGCCTGCGTTGAGCAAATTCATTCGTGAGCTGCACACCGCCGGGGTCTACTTCCGCTCCCTGCACCTGGGCAACATCGTGGTAACGCCCGATAACCAATACGGTCTGATTGATGTCGCCGACATGCGCTTCACTCGCGGGCCGCTGCCCCCTCATCTAGTCAAGCGCAACCTGCAACACTTCGCGCGATATATTGAGCGGGAAAAGCTGAACGACAGCTTTCCAATGCAAGCATTGGCGAAATCCCTATTGGCGGCCTGACAATAATTCACGGGCAGCCTGACTGAATTCCAGCCAGGCGCTTTGCGCCGAAAGTACCGCGGACTGGGCCATCGCGACCTGCCCGGGCGCGACACTTAACGCCTTGATCAACGCCGCACTCCAGGCACGTTCATCTTGCGCGGGGACGTACCATCCGGCGTCCGCCAGTTGCTCGCGGAACACCGCAAGATCCGTGGTCAGCACCGGAACGCCCGCCAGCACGGCCTCTTGCAGGATCAGCCCCAACCCTTCTTCAAGCGAGGGGATCGCCACCCAGTCGAACGCCGGGTAAAGAGTGGCGACATCATCCAGATGACCCGGCAGCGTGATGGCGTCGCCCAGCTCAAGCTGATCGATGCGAGCTTGCAGCGCGGGTCGCGCACGCCCCTCGCCGACAATCACCAAGCGCAGTTGCGGCTGCTGTTGTCGGGCGGCGGCAAAGGCTTCGATCAGACAACCAAAGCCCTTGTTGTCGACCAGGCGCCCCACCGCCCCCACTACCGGCGCTCCGGCTGGCAACGCAAGGCGGCTTCTTGCCTGTTCGCGTGTCAACAGTCGCGAACGGAAATCCACCGGATCAAGCGCGCCGCGCACTGCCACCACAGGCATCCGCAGATCGCGGTGCAGCGAATCAGCCAGGGTTTGCGAAACGGCGGCGAGGGTCAGTCGGGAGGGATCAAATTGTCCGAGCAGCGTAAGATCGGCCGGGCGAATGCGGGTTTCCCCATGGAACATCACCACGGCACGCAGGTGCGGGATTTTTCCCAAAGCGGGCAACAGCGCCCGCGCCGTGCCCAGACCGTCGAGCAAGACCACCTGCACATCACTGCCTTTGAGGGCCTGGTAGAAGCGGGCCTGCATGCTCGGCACCAGCAATTTCCACAGGTGCTTACCCTTGAGCCGGCTGGAAGACAGGCGCCACTCACGGGTCTCGCCGAAGGCGGCGGCACAACCTTGCGCATCGCCGCACAGCAGCCAGGTATTGATCGCGGTGGACGGCTCCACCTGGTCAAGCAACTGCCGATGAACCTTGTGGATGGAGGCAAAGGCAGAGCCGCCGGACCACATGACATTGAGGATACTCATTGAGCGAGACGCCCTTGTACACATCGGCTTTCGGCACTGCTGAACCTCAACAGTGCCAGATCCTTGCCAGTTATAGTTGCCAATACGTTCAAATGCCTTGAACGCTTGGTCAAATGCCGAATTTCAAGCGCAACCGCTCAATCAGACTCAGGTCTGCACGCGGCCGCAACGGCGGCTTGAGCTCTTCGACGATGCGCTCGCCGACACGGGCAAAACTGAAGTGGTTTACGGCCAGATCCCGACCATTGCGGGCGATGCTTGCCGCCAATTCGGGATTAGCGCGCAATTGCGCCAGTTTTTCCTGCAATTGCGCAATGTCGCGATAGAACACGATGTTGTGCATGTCCTGCAGCCCCAGCGCGCGACTCTCCGCCTCGCCCTGATCGAAGGCAAACAACACGCAGCCGCAGGCCATGGCTTCGAAGTTCTTGATCATGAATTCGCCCATGCCGACGTCGGCACTGACGAAAAAACGGATGCGGTTGAGGGTATCGCGGTATTCGTCACCCGACTTGGTACGGGTCACCACCAATGGTTCAACACTCGCCAGTTCGTCGAGCAACGCCTTGCGCCCACTGTAGGCGACGCTGTTGGTGCTGCCGACAAAGGCCAGTTCGATATCGCGCTCACGCCCCTGATCCTGCAACAGGGCCTGGTCGTAGCCCTTGGGCACGAACACCGCGTCGAAACCCTCTTCACGCAAGCGCTCGGCAACCACAAAACCCGAACTGATCACTCGCGCCCACGGCAGCCGGCGATAGTGCGCGCTGAACTTGCCGGTGTACTTGCACGGGATGTAGTTCTGATAGGCGTCGTGCTCGAGGATCACCAGATTGGGGAGGGTGCGAATGAAACTGGCTTGGCGAATCTCCTGCTTGAAGCGCAGGAAAAAAATGATCCGGTCATAGCGCGAGACATCGACTTCACGACGGAAATAGCCGCGCAGGTTGCGCTGCTCGTCACTGCTGAGCCAGCGCAGGTCACAGTCGCAATGCGCGGCCACGCCCTCATACAGGCGGTCGAGGATCGCCCGCTGTTCTTTCTGCACCAGAAATAAAACCTTCATCGTGTTCCTTGCGAGGCCCGGCAGCCCCAAAAAAGTGCAGAGATTAACCCAGAGTAGCGGCAGAAATATTTCACGAAATACATGTTTACAAACGCCAGAACAACTCATGACGGCGCACGGCCTTGCGGAAGAATTCATTCTCCCCATAAGGCGAACCGCGCCGCCCTGCCAACCAGCGTTGCAAGCACCGACGCAGACGCCGCTTGAACGGCGCGCGGGGCTGCAGGTCATGCATCATGCCCAAGGCCATGGCCTTGTCGATTTGCTGCTGCGGTGACAATGCCAGACAGTACGGCTGCAACACTTGCGCCGGATCAAAGACCGGCGGCAAGGCAATGCCAGCCCCGGAATCGCCCATTGGCCAGCGATCATTGTCATGCAAGTGATTAGCGTAGCCGAGCAATGTCGTGGGCTGCCATTCGAGACCCTTCAACGCCTCCAGCACCGCTTGCTGGGCGCAGATGTGGTCGGGGTGCGGATCAAGCGAAGGGTGCGGCAGCACGATCACCTGCGGTCGCGCCTTGAGCAGCACTTCACGCAGGTCGGCCAGCAGGTTGTTCCAGGTCGGCCGACCATCCTGATCGCCCGGCAAGGCGAACGGATTGAGCTGACGGAACCCGCGGATGTCATCGAGCCCGGCTTCGCGCGAAGGCATTGGCTGGTTCGGCGCAGCTTGCATGGCGGGCAACTGCAGGCAGAAATAGCCCAACTGCACGCAGTGTGCCGCCGGCACGCCGGCCCAGCGCGGCACGGCAATGCTGTCCCAGGCACGCAAACGCCCCTTGAGTCGCGAGGCCTCGACGCTGCTCAAGCCCATCTGCTGATAGTGCTCGGCTTCGATTTCACCGGCGGTCAGGGTGACAATCCAGGTTTCATCGGCCTGGCTGTACAGCCCGTACGCCGCCAGCTCGGCATCATCGGCGTGCGGCGCGATCACCATCACCCGCTGGCGCCGGTAGTCCGGCTGTTCGACTGACCACAGCAAAGGTTCGCCGTGCACCTGGCAATGACGTCCGCGCACGCGCAACTGACCCGCCGAAAGCGCCTGCGCCTGACCGCTGAGGTTGAGGTAGCGCAAACCGTTGACGCCACGCTCGAAGACTTGTCGATCCGGGTTATCACCGCCCAACAGCTCGACTGCCGGATCGAGAAAGCGCCCCAACCAGCCGCTTTTCACCCGCAACGCGAGGATCAGCGTGGTGTCGTCGGCCAGCATCACACCGTCGTCAAGCAGCAAACGCTCACCGTCGAGGCGGATCTTCGGCTGCGGCGTGTAAGGCGGAAAACTGCACTGGTAATCGTCGCGCGGGGAGTAGAACAGGTGGTCGGCGAACCAGGCCTCGTGGGCCACCCAAGCCAAGACTGCCACTATCAGCGGCAGCCACCATGCCACCAGCACGCCCAGGCTGATCAACAGCGCGAGGGCGATCAGCAGGCCGATCCGTTTATTGCGGCGATGCCGCTTGAGCAATTGCTGTTTGCGACTCATGGGCGCACTCATACGGTGAAGACCGGCACAGGATTGCACCAACGGTCCTTGTACTCACGATCGGCGCGGCCAAACGAGAAGCGCAGTGGCTTGTCGAGCGCCCGCGCCTGCTCCCAGGCACTTTGCGTGTTGAGGAAACTCAGCACGCTGCCAGGACTGAACTCGCGGGTTTCAGGATCGACGCCGCCGTTGATGTATTCAACGCTGATCCACTGCGGCGCCTCGACCCGGTACACCAGTTGGATCGCGATCGGCGCATCGTTGAGGAAGATCACCGAGCCGATCAACAGTTCGCGCAGCAACTCCAGCACTTCGCCCATGCGCGCCGCACCAGTGGCCGGGAAGCCCCAGCGACGCTGGAACAGATCGCAGTAGATCGCTGCCAGTTCCTGACTGCTGAAGTCGCTGACCGGACGCACCACACCACCCGCCTCTTCCAGCAAACGCAGTTCGCGACGCTGGTTATAGCGAAACTTCTTCGACAGCTCTTCCGGGGTGCGCGCCATGGCCAACTGCTCGGCTTGCAGCTTGAGGCCGACCAGGCGCCCTTCGTTGAGCGCCGAGAGATAACGTGCGCGGTGGCGCAATGGAGCCTGGGCATCAGCAGCGGCTGGCAGGATCAGTTCGGCGTTGCCGAGATCGAACAAGCCTTTCTTGCCGTGGCGCTTGAGCACGTCCTTGGACAGGGCCAGGTCGCGGCCCCAGGTCGGAATAGCTGCCTTCAGCTCTCCCGACTGTTCCCAGGCCAGGTAGCGCACCGGGATGCCGGCCAGTTGGGCCAAACGTTCGACCACCAGTGGGTGAGTGGCCACGCTGCCGCCCCATCGCTGCCAGGCATCGGCATAGGTCGACGCGTCGACAACGGACCAGCCGCGTTCGCGCCAGCCTTGGAATCGGTTGAGCATCAAGCCCTCGTCGTCAGATCAATGACCGCCGGCAAACGCCAGAATGCATCGCCTACCGCGCGATCGGAAAAGTGCTTGTGCAGGCGTTCAAGCATCAGCTCGGCGCACACCTGGCGCTGATGCTGATCCATGGCCGCCAGGTGTTGCAGGCCCTGAGCCAGGTGCTCGGCATCGCCCAGCGGAAAGAGAATGCCCACGCCTTCGACCACTTCCTTCGCCCCGCCACAGGCCGTGGCCAGCAGCGGCACACCCGCCGCCATGGCTTCGAGTAGCACCATGCCGAAAGGTTCATGATCGGAACTCAAGGCAAATACATCGAAGGCACGGAAGTAGCGACGGGCTTCGGGGACCTGGCCGAGGAACAGCACGCGATCACCGATACCCAGTTCGCGGGCCAGTTCCTTGAGGTCCTGCTCCAGGCGACCAGTGCCAAGGATCGCCAACTGACTGTTGGCAGGCAAACGTGGCAAGGCCTGGGCGAAACCGTGGAGCAGGGTCGCCTGGTCCTTGTCTGGGTGCAGGCGACCCACGTTACCAACCACCCAGGCATCCGGCGACAGACCCAAGGCGTCCCGCGCCTCGGCAAAGGACACCTGACTGGCTCGCAGCGCCTCGACATCGATGCGGTTGTAGAGGGTTTGAATGCGTGCCGCCGGCCACTTCGGCAGGCAGCGGCGCATGTCATCACGCACCGCATCGGAGACCCCGAGCAGGCTCAGGCGCTTGCGGAAAATCTGCGCGAACAGCTTGCGCGAGCGGCGCTGGTAGTCACCAAAGGCGTGATGCACGCCAATAACTGGCAACGCCGTACCGAGCAAGGCGATGTAGATCGGCTTGAAGCGGTGGGCGATACAGAAACTGAACTGGCGCGATTGGGCGATCTTGCGCAGATCGGCAATCGCCCCCAGTTTCAGGCCACGAATGGCCTTGGAGCTGTATTCCATGAACAGTACTTCATCAGACGCACAACCGGCGGCGACGTCGGTATCGGCAACCCCGGTGAGAAACACTGTGGTCACGCGATAGCCGGAGCCTGCGAACAGGCTGGCGTACTGTCGGGCGCAGTCCAGGAACGGCCCGTCATAGCCGTGGCAGAACTGCAGCACATGACGCTCAGCCGAGCGAGTCATAAGCGTCTGCGCCGTCTTTGACCACCAGAATGTCTTCCATGATCAAGTACTGTAGATCGGAACCGAAGAACATGTTCAGCGCGTCCGTCGGCGAGCAGATCATCGGTTCGCCACGACGGTTCAGCGAGGTGTTCAGCGACACGCCGTTACCCGTGAGCACTTCCAGGGCTTTCATCATGTCGTAGTAGCGCGGGTTGTATTCGCGCTTGAGCACCTGGGCACGGGACGTACCGTCTTCGTGGACCACTTCCGGAACACGGGTCTTCCACTCTTCAGCCACTTCGAAGGTGAAGGTCATGAACGGCGCCGGGTGATCGATCTTGATCATCTGTGGCGCTACGGTGTCGAGCATCGACGGGCAGAAAGGCCTCCAGCGCTCGCGGAACTTGATCTGGTGGTTGATCCGATCAGCCACGCCAGCCACGCTCGGGCAACCGATGATCGAGCGACCACCCAGTGCACGGGGACCGAACTCCATGCGTCCCTGGAACCAGGCCACCGGGTTGCCATCGACCATGATTTTGGCGATCTGCTCCGGCATGTTGTCGAGCTTGCGCCACGTCGGCTTGTTCTCGTGACGGGCGCACGCGGCGATCACGTCTTCGTTGCTGTACGACGGGCCGAGGTAGACGTGTTCCATCTTCTCGACCGGCACGCCACGGGCGTTGGACACATAGGCAGCGGCGCCAACAGCAGTACCGGCGTCGCCGGAGGCCGGCTGGACGAACAGTTCCTTGACGTCATCGCGGGCGATGATTTTCTGGTTCAGCTTGACGTTCAACGCACAGCCACCGGCATACGCCAGCTTGCCGGTTTCCTTGAGCACGTCGCCCAGGTAGTGGTCGATCATCTGCAGCGCAATCTTTTCGAACAGCGCTTGAATGCTGGCGGCGTAGTGGATGTAAGGCTCGTCGGCGATATCGCCTTCACGCTTTGGACCCAGCCACTCGATCAGCTTCGGCGAGAAGTAGTAACCCTTGCCCTTCTCTTTGTAGCGGCGCAGGCCGATGACGTTGGCATAGTCGGTGTTGATCACCAACTCGCCATTTTCGAACGAAGCCAGGCGCGAGAAATCGTATTTGCTGGCATCGCCATACGGCGCCATGCCCATGACCTTGAACTCACCGTCGAGCATGTCGAAACCGAGGAACTCGGTGATCGCGCCGTACAGGCCGCCGAGGGAGTCCGGATCGAAGAATTCCTTGATCTTGTGGATCTTGCCGTTTTCGCCGTAGCCGAAGAAGGTCGTGGCGTACTCGCCCTTGCCGTCGATACCGAGGATCGCGGTCTTCTCTTTGAAACCGGAGCAGTGGTAGGCGCTGGAAGCGTGGGCCAGGTGGTGTTCGACTGGCTCGATCTTGATCTTCTTCGGATCAAAACCCAGTTGTTCCAGGCACCAGACGATCTTGTTGCGGTAGCGCTTGTAGCGACGGTTGCCCATCAGGATCGCATCGAGGGCGCGATCCGGGGCATACCAGTAACGCTTGGCGTACTGCCAGCGGGCTTTGCCGAAGATACTGATCGGAGCGAACGGGATCGCGACCACGTCAACGTCGGACGGCTTGATACCGGCCTGTTCCAGGCAGAACTTCGCCGACTCGTAAGGCATGCGGTTCTTTGCATGTTTATCGCGTACAAAGCGCTCTTCTTCAGCAGCCGCGACCAGCTTGCCGTCGATGTACAGCGCTGCGGAAGGATCATGGCTAAGGGCGCCGGACAGGCCAAGAATCGTCAATGCCACAGGGGTCTAGCCTCTTTAGTCTGCATGCAGGCGCCGGGGCGCCTGGAAATTGTGTGTCTCCGCACCAGGGCGAGAAACAGCTAAAGGGCGAGATTATAGCGTAAAGATGACGAGAATGACCCAGCGGTTGTTTGGCGCAGCCCTACAACCGCGGCAAGCGCTGATCGATCACTCGGTACAGCGCCGAATCCTCGGCCCAGTTGCGCATGAACCGCGCCCGATCCCGTGCGTAGGCGGGCGCAAAGCTGCCTTGGGTCCGATGCTGGCACATCGAGTCGAGGTCGATCAGCGACCAGCGATCCTGATCCCAGAACAGGTTGTGGCCCTTGAAGTCGCCATGGCTGATGCGCTCGGCGATCAGTTCGGCGAACAGTCGGTCCAGCGCCTGCAGTTCGGCTTCCGGCGCGTCGCCCCGCTCAACGTAGGGCGCGAAGCGCTCGATGATGTCCGGCCCCGGCAGGTATTCGGTGATCAGGTAGGCGCGGCTGCGCAGCCAGAAAAAACGCTTTTCCAGCAATGCCAGCGGCTTGGGCGTAGCGATACCGAGGAAGGTCAGGCGATTGCCTTCGCGCCACGAATGCCAGGCGCGACTCGGGCGCCAGAAGCGCTTGAGCCAATGGGCGAAGCCCTTGATGTTGTAGCGCTTGACCACCAGCGTGCGCCCCGCCACCTCGACCTTGCCAACACTCGCCGCACCACCGGTTTTGTACAGATGACCTTGGTCCAGCAGGGCATCGGCCTGTTCCAGCACGGGTAGCATGGCCGCCTGCTCTTCGCGACGAATCGCCCGCAGGACAAAGGCGGTGCGCTGCACGCTGAACAGCGAGCACTCGCGGCCGACTTTGATTAGAAAGTCTTTCAGGCGCCAACTGCGCACCTTATCCACCTGCTTTTGCAAGGCTTCCAGCGGCAGCGCATGCTCAGCGTTGCTCAGCAGGTAATACACCAGCAGCTCTTCAGTGAACGGCTCCAGCGACTTGGGCAACTGGGCAAAAAACACCCCGAGGTTTTCCAGGACCTTATCTCGCGACAACGGCTGGCCGGCGGTTTCGGCATGAATCCCGGCGCCGTCGATCAAATACAGTTTGCCGCCATGACGCAGCAGGTTGTCCAAGTGCAGGTCGGACTGCCACAGGCCCTTGCTGTGCATCTGCGCGACGGCGGTTAGCGCTTCGGCCAACACTGCGCTCTGCTCATCCGCCAGCACCGGCAGGGTCTCGACCTGCTTCCAGGCATCGCCCAGGCTTTGCGCACCTTCCAGCAGCTCGAACAGCAACCAGCCGCCCTCACCTTCTTTCAAGCCATCGGCGAGCAACAAGGGCGTGGTCAGGTTCTGCGCTGCGAGCAGGCGCACACCGTCCAGTTCACGCTGAAAGTGCCGCGCCGCCTTGCCACCGACTAACAGTTTGGCCAGCACCGGACGACCGCGCCAAACGCCCGCGCCGACATAACGCTGACCGGGAAGCACCCGCAGCAGGCTGAGCAGTTGCAACTGAGCAGGACCCGCCGCATCAGCCAATTCCAGGCTCAACGGCAGAGACGGTGTGCGCCCGGCGTTTTTCAATTCAGACAAACGCATCAACGCGCTCCCTTGTGACTGCGCCGGGCCGACAGGCGCCCAAGCCAGGCATCCACCAGCGAACTGTCGGCGGGCTGATCCAGATAGGTCGCCAGCAAGGTGCGCACGTTGTCGGCGCTCCACACGGGCGCACGGCGCAGCAACGGCTCGAGGTCCTTCACCCGGTCACGCTGGCCAAACAGCAGGGGCCGAGTTTTTTCCAGGTCGATCAGTTGCGCCCGATAGCGCTCGCCGTCGGCCTGCAGAAAAATGTGCTTGGGATAAAAGCAGCCGTGCACCTGACGCACCCCGTGCAACTGCCGGGCGAGCGCACCACAGGCCTGCAGGATCGCAGTCTGTTGCGCCGCACTGAGCTGCGGCCAATCTTGCAGCAGCGCATCGAGGTCGCTCCAGCCATCGAGAGCCCGCGTCAGCAGGATCGCCCGGACTTCGCCGGCCACTTTGCGCTCACCAAAAAACACCGCTTCCAGAGCAGGAATACCCAACTGCCGGTAACGGCTGATATTACGGAACTCACGGGCGAAGCTCGGTTCGCCGAACGGCCGATGCAGTGTCCGGGTGAGGTAGTTGCTCTGACGCTTGAGGTAGTAGCCGCGGCCATCAAGATCAAGACGGAACACACTGCTCCAGCCACCGCCATCGGTATTGGGTTCGTCGACGGCTTCAAGCTGTCGCTCCCACAGGGCATCAAAGCTGTTCAGGCCATGACGTTCGAACAGTTCGCGATCCTGCGCTGCGAGGAAATCAGTCATCAGAGCGCATCCCCATAGCGCTGTTTGCGCTGGTACAGTTTGTTCGCCTTGCCTTCCAGCCAGGCCAGCAACGACGCTTCCTCGCGCAGGATCTGGCGTAGCGGCTGCATGAAGTAGCCCTTGAGAAAGCGCAGTTTGTCGCGTCGGGTCAGGCCGATGTCCAAGGCTGAAAAGTACAGCGCGGCCAAATCCTTGTTGCGCCAGCGCTTGGTAATCGCCGGACGGGTCTGAGCGCGGTGCAGGTCGATGACCGACAATTTGAAATCGTCCGCCGTCACCGGTTTGTCGGTGTGCAGCAGGAAGTGACAGATGTAGCAGTCACGATGGTTGACCCCGGCGCGATGCATCATGCCGGTCATGCGCGCCACTTCGTCGATCAGCGCACGCTTGAGTCGGGGCTCCGGCGGCTGCATGCGCCAGTTGATGCTGAAATCTTCGAGGCTGACGGTGGGCGCCAATTCCTCGGTAATGATGAAGGAATGCTGGTCAGCCGGATTGCGCCCTTTCTCGCCATAGGCGATCGCCGTCATGGTCGGTACGCCGGCCTGCTGCAAGCGCTGAATCGCCCGCCACTCCTGACCTGCGCCAAGCACAGGGAGTTTCGCCGTGAGCAGGTTCTTGAAGATCTCGCCCCAGCCGATACCGCGGTGAATTTTCACGAAGAAACCGTTGCCGGCCACCTCGGTGCGCAAGGTGCGGCGCGCTTCCAGCTCGCGGTAAACCTCGCCCTGCAGGCCTTCGACTTCGCGGAACGCATCGCGTCCAGCCCACAGGCTCTTGAAGGGCTCGGCCAGAATCAGCTTCATCAATGGTGCTCCGCCAGAATTACATCCGCCGCGTGCTGCGGCATGCTGTAAAGGTCGGCCGTGTCGGCGAATGCCAGGCCATTTCGGCTCCAGGCCGCACGTGCGGCGTCATCGCTCAACATGGTCGTCAGGTATTGCGTGAGTTGCGCCTGGTCGAACGGCTCGTCCAGCACCAGGCCGCTGTCGGCCTCGGCGATGTAATGCGCGTAGCCGCACACCGCACTCACCAGCACCGGCAGACCAGCGACCAGGGCCTCGAGCAGTACGGTGCCGGTGTTTTCGTTGTACGCCGGGTGGATCAACAGGTCGGCGCCCAACAGGAAACGCGGGATATCACTACGCCCCTTGAGAAACTGCACGTTGTCGCCCAAGCCCAATGCGGCACTCTGCAATTGGAATACTTTGGGGTCGTCCTGGCCAATTACAAATAGCCGGGTGCGTTTGCGCAGCTCGGCAGGCAATGCGGCCAGGGCCTTGAGGCTGCGATCGACGCCCTTGGTCTTGAACCCGGAACCGATCTGCACCAGCAGCAAGTCATCATCGGCGAGGGCGAATTCACGACGGAAATCCGCGCGAATCTCGGCTGCGTTCGGCGGCGCCCGGCGATCTTGGGCAATGCCCGGCGGCAGCAAGTGGAAGCGTTCCAGGGGCGTGTCGTAATGCTTGATGAACAGCGGCTGCTGGACTTCGGAGATCATCAGCACTTCGGTTTTCGCGTCCTTGGCGAACACCGCCCGCTCGTACTCGGCGAAGTGGCGGTAGCGGCCCCAGCGCCGGTACAGCGAGTTGCGCAGGTTCTGCGCCTTGTCTTCGAAACAACCGTCGGCGGCGTAATACACATCCAGGCCGGGCATTTTGTTGAAGCCGATCAGGCGATCCACCGGACGCTTGGCCAGGTCGGCAGCCATCCAGGCGCTGAGTTTTTCGTTGCGCCGATGGTTGAAGATGGCCTTGACCGGCGCAACCAGCACTTCGAAACCGGGCGGGATGTCGCCTTCCCAAATCAGCGTGTAAACGCGAATCTGATGCCCGCGCTGCTGGCATTCGAGGGCAATGCGCATGAAGTCGCGCTGCAGGCCGCCAAACGGGAAATATTTGTACAGCACAAAAGCCAATTGCATCAACGCAGCTCCTCAGCCATTAACAACGTGCTCAGTCGGCTCGCGACACGCTCGGGGTTCAGGCGAGTGAAGCACAACGGCCACTCGCGCTTGAGATCGAACCGACGCTGGTCTTCAGCCGTCGGTTGGTAGGTACATTTTTTCTGCAGGCAGGGGGCGCAGGGGAAGTCGCTCCCCAGGTGCACCTGGCCGCGGCCATAGGCACCGGTCAGGCCGGGATTGGTCGGGCCGAACAGGGAGATGGTCGGCACGTCCAGCGCTGCAGCCAGGTGACCGAGACCGGTATCCACCGCGACACAGGCCTGGGCACTGGCCAGGACCTTGGCCACGCCGGCCAGGTTCAGCTTGGGCAGCACTTCGGCATTGCGCAGGCCTTGGGCGATCCGCTCGGCGCGGGCTTTCTCCGCCGGGTTGCCCCACGGCAATTTGACCGCCATGCCGAGGCGTCCCATGCGCTCGGCCAACTCCCGCCAGTACGCTTCCGGCCAGTGCTTGGTGTCCCAGGTGGTGCCATGCAGGAACAACACGTAGGGATTTTTTCGCGGCAGTTCGACCAGGCGCTCGACGTTCAGCCCGTAATCGCCCACCCCCTGTGGCAGGTCATAACCCAAGGCCACGGCAAACAACTGGCGCAGACGCTCTACGGCATGCTGTCCACGGGCCACGGCCAGGCGCCGCGAGTAAAAGTGCGCGGCCAGCGGCTCACGGGCCGAGTTTTTATCCAGCCCAGCCACCGGTGCGCGCACGTAGCGCGTCAGCCAGGCGCTCTTGAGCAAGCCCTGGGCGTCGATCACCAGGTCGTAGCGACTGGCGCGCACACTTTGCTTGAAGCGCTTGAACTCGCCGCTCTTGATGGTCTGCCAGATATTCTTGCGCCAGCGGCGGATCGCCACCGGGATCACCTTGCCCACCGCCGGATGCCAGGTCGGGATCTCGGCGAAGCCTTCCTCGACTACCCAGTCGAACTGGATCCCCGGGATCGCCCGTGCAGCATCAGTCAGCGCCGGCAACGCATGAATCACGTCGCCCAGCGAAGAGGTCTTGATCAGCAATACCCGCAACTTATTGAACCTCGACCACGGCGCCCTGCAACCGCTGCAGGGCTTCGTTCACTGGTTGCGGCAGCAATTGACGCAGGCAGTTGTAATGACCGAAGCGGCAGGTGCGATCGAAGCACGGACTGCACTCGATACCCAGGCGCACGATCTCGACGTGTTCGGCCAGTGGCGGGGTGAAGCCCGGCGAGGTCGAACCGTAGACCGCCACCAGCGGACGATTCAGCGCCGCCGCCACGTGCATCAAGCCGGAATCGTTGGAGACCACGGCGTCGGCGCAGGACAACAGATCGATAGCTTGCGCCAGCGAAGTGCCGCCACTGAGATTGACCGCTTCTTCGCGCAGGCCGGGTATCAGTCGCGAGCGAATGTCTTCACCCACCGCATGATCGTTTTTCGAGCCAAACAGCCAGACCTGCCAGCCATCACGGATTTTCGCCTCGGCGACCTTGGCATAGTGCTCGGACGGCCAGCGCTTGGCTTCACCGAACTCGGCGCCCGGGCACAGCGCCAGCACCGGGCGATCGAGGGTCAAACCGAATTTGGCCAGCGCGGCCTCGCGGGTCACCGGATCGATCTGCAGGCTTGGTCTCGGGTACGGCGTGGGCAACGCGACACCTGGTTCGTAGGCCAGTGCCATGAAGCGCTCGATCATCAGCGGGTAACGCGCCTTGTCGAGGGTGCGCACGTCGTTGAGCAGGCCATAGCGGAACTCGCCACGCCAGCCCGTGCGCTTGGGAATGCCGGCAAAAAACGGCACCAGCGCCGATTTCAATGAATTGGGCAGCAAGATCGCCTGATCGTACTCACCTGCCAGGGACTTGCCGATGCGCCGGCGCGTCGCCAGCTCAAGCGCGCCGTGGCCGAGCGGGAAGCTCAAGGCCTGGCGTACTTCGGGCATGCGCTCAAGAATCGGCCGACTCCACTCCGGGGCCAGGACGTCGATTTCGCACTGCGGATGACGCTGCTTCAGGCACTGGAACAGTGTCTGCGCCATCACCATGTCACCGACCCAACTGGGCCCAACGATCAGAATTTTCATGTGCCTTCCAAAAACGAACCGGGGAGGCCTTATGCCTCCCCGCCTCGAGAATCACTGTGGGGGCCAGCCTGCCACATTAGGTGTCGCATACCTGTGGGAGCCAGCCTGCTGGCGATGAGGCCGGCACCGTCAACATTGTCGGTGCCTGACATCGCGGGCGAGCCCGCTCCCACATTGCCCGCTACCACATTGGGTGGTGCATTCGCTATCAGCTTAGCCCCAGTTCCTGCCAGATCCGCATCACCTGCCGGCGCTCCTGCACAAACTGATCGCCAGGAACCACTCCGGCCTCATTTTGCAAGGCCTGCCGATGGGCCGCCGCACGGTAGGCTTTATACACCTCGCGCAGCAGGCTGGCGTCTTCATCCGACATCAGCCCTTCGTGCTCCAGCTCCTCAGAAATGCGGATATTGTCAGTCCAGCGCAGCAATGGCGGATGGCTATGCGACCAAGCCAAAGCCGCGTATTGCACCATAAATTCAATATCGACGATACCACCGGCGTCCTGCTTGAGGTCGAACGGCGATGTCGCTTCAAAGGCATTGGCAGCCTTGCCGGCGGCCGTGCTCTTGGTCCCCAGATTGTCGCGCATCTTGGCGCGCATCTCGCTGACTTCCTGGCGCAGCTTGGGCAAATCCCGCTCCCGGGCAAGTACTTTGGCGCGGACTTTCTCGAATGCCTGGCCGACATCCTCGCTGCCCACCAGCACACGCGCACGGACCAGCGCCTGATGCTCCCAGGTCCAGGCCTCATTCTCCTGATATCGCTCGAACGCCCCCAGCGAACTGACCAGCAGGCCCGAAGCCCCCGAAGGCCGGAGGCGCATATCGACTTCGTACAACTGCCCGGAGTTGGTCTGGGTCGTCAGCAAATGGATAATCCGCTGCCCGAGGCGCGTGAAGAATTGCGCGCCGTCGATAGGCTTGGGCCCATCGGTTTCCGCCTGCGGGTCGCCGTCATGGATAAACACCAGGTCCAGGTCAGAGCCATGGCCAAACTCCAGCCCACCGACCTTGCCGTAACCGACAATGATAAACCCCGGATCGCACAAGGTGCCGTCCGGGCGCTGCGGTGAACCGTACTTGGCCGCCGTCTGGCGCCAGGCCAGGGCCAGCACTTGCTCGAGAATCGCTTCGGCAAGCCAGGTCAGGTAATCGCTGACCTTCATCAACGGCAGGCTGCCGGCAATTTCCGAAGCGGCCACGCGCAAGCGATGGGCCAGCTTGAAATGGCGCAGGGCTTCCATTTGCTGCTCGAGATCGTCCTCGGGAATCCGCGTCAGGCGCTCGCGCAGTTCAGCGGCCAATTCCGGCGCCAACGGCGGCTTGAACAGGCGCCCCTCGTTCAGCAACTCGTCGAGCAGCAGCGGAAAGCGGGTGATCTGCTCGGCAATCCACGGACTGGCTGCGCACAAGGTCAGCAAGCGGCGCAGCGCCCCGGGATTCTCCGTGAGCAGTACCAGGTAGGCCGAGCGCCGGGCCACGGCTTCGACCAGCGGCAACACGCGCTCCAGCACCAGGTCCGGATTGGCATGCTCGACCGCCTGGGCCAGCAGGCGCGGAATAAACGCATCAAGCCGCTCGCGCCCGAGGCGCTGCATCGCCCGCAACTGCGGGCTGCCGCGCAACCCGGCCAAGGCTTTAAGGGCTTTCGGCGCATCGGCGAAGCCACCTTCCTGCAACTGCCGGCAGGCCGCCTCCTCGTTCTGCGCCTCTTCCCACAGTGGCAGCCACTCGCCACCCACGATCACCTCGCCTTCCTCGCCCTCCTCCTCGTCAGGATCGGCGATCACCTGGCGGAAATGCCAATCGACCCGGCCACGCCAATACATCAGTTGCTCATGGAACGACTGCCAGCCGGCGAAGCCCAGCATGAACGCGATACGCGCCTGATCCTGCTCGTTGCCCGGGAGCATTTGCGTCTGCCGATCGGCAATCGCCTGGATCGCATGCTCGGTGTAGCGCAGGAATTCGTAGCCTTCACGCAACTCGCTGATCACCGCCGGCGGCAGATAACCCTGCCCCTCCAGCGTGCCAAGCACCTTTAATAGAGGCCGTTGCTGCAGGCTCAAGTCGCGACCGCCGTGAATCAACTGGAAGGCCTGGGCAATAAACTCGACTTCGCGAATACCGCCGGCACCCAGCTTGATGTTGTCGGCCATGCCCTTGCGCCGCACTTCCTGCTGAATCAGCTGCTTCATGGTGCGCAGTGCTTCGATTGCCGAGAAGTCCAGGTAGCGCCGATAAACAAAAGGACGCAGCAACTCCAGCAATTGCGCGCCCTTGACCTGATCGCCGGCCACCACCCGCGCCTTGATCATCGCGTAGCGTTCCCAGTCACGCCCCTGATCCTGGTAGTACTGCTCCAGCGCATTGAAGCTGAGCACCAGCGCCCCGGACGAACCGTAAGGGCGCAGGCGCATGTCAACGCGGAACACAAATCCGTCGACAGTCATCGGGTCCAACGCCTTGATCAGGCGCTGGCCCAGCCGGATAAAGAACTCCTGGTTATCCAACGCCCGCTTCACCCCAACGGTCTCACCGCCCTCGGGGTAGGCAAAGATCAGGTCGATGTCGGACGACAGATTGAGCTCCACCGCGCCGAGTTTGCCCATGCCGAGGATGACCATCTGCTGCGGCTCGCCACTGCGCGAGCCGGTCGGCGTACCAAACTGCTGGCAATGGCGCTGGTACAACCATTGATAAGCCTGATCGATAGACGCATCGGCCATGTCCGAGAGATCGCGACAGGTCTGCACCAGGTCGGCCTGGCGCGTCAGGTCGCGCCAGACGATCCGCACCTGGTGCCGATTGCGCTGGCGACGCAACGCGCGGGCCAGTTCGTCCTCGGTGGTCGCGGCCTGCACCGCCGTGGCGATTTGCGTGCACAACTCACCGGGGGCATAACTGCGGTCGAGTTCGCCGGACTGCACCAGACCCAGCAACATCAAAGGGTCACGCACGCTCTGTTCAATGACGAAGTCGCTGGCGGTGGTGACCCGGGCGAATTCGGACCAACGCTCAGGTGTCCAGTTGGACAGGCCATGGTCGTCGTCGAGGGCCGCGACCGCGGCGCGGAACGATTGCTCGGCGCGACTGACCAATGGCAGGAGAATGGCAGGCAGTGGGGCAAGCGAAGGAAGGCTCATGGTCTATCCTTGATCGGCGTAGAAAGGGCGGTTTGTAGTGAACCCGTCACATCCACTACGCAAATGACTGTCGAACAAAAGTTAGAAATAGCTGAAATTCCGGTTTTTTTGGCAGCCAGCATCAAGCTGTACCCTATTGCGAATGACGAAAGACCAAGATTAACGATTATCCTCACAACGCAGCAGGAGGCCACAAGCCGTTCCCCTGTAGTTTTACTACTCGTCTATACAGGCGAAAGGCTGAAATGCCCGAAGATTTGTAGTAAAACTACACGCCGCCGAATAACCTCCGGCAATCCAAGAATTCATAAACGTCTGCCCACAAGGCCAGTCGCTAACTCAGGCAACCGATTCTGGTAGCCTTTCCGCCCTGGAGCAAGCCATGCAAGACCTCGATCCCGTCGAAACCCAGGAATGGCTGGACGCCCTGGAATCGGTTCTCGACAAAGAAGGCGAAGACCGTGCTCACTATCTGATGACCCGTATGGGTGAACTTGCGACCCGCAGCGGCTCGCAACTGCCATACGCCATCACCACGCCTTACCGCAACACGATCCCTGTTACCCACGAAGCACGCATGCCTGGCGACCTGTTCATGGAACGCCGCATTCGCTCGTTGGTCCGCTGGAACGCGATGGCCATGGTAATGCGTACGAACCTGAAAGATTCCGACCTCGGCGGTCACATCTCCAGCTTCGCTTCCAGTGCGACCCTGTATGACATCGGCTTCAACTACTTCTTCCAGGCCCCGACCGACGAACACGGCGGCGACCTGATCTACTTCCAGGGCCACACCTCGCCAGGCGTTTACGCCCGCGCATTCATGGAAGGCCGCATCACCGAAGACCAGATGAACAACTTCCGCCAGGAAGTCGACGGTCAGGGCCTGTCCTCCTACCCGCACCCTTGGCTGATGCCTGACTTCTGGCAGTTCCCGACCGTATCCATGGGTCTGGGTCCGATCCAGGCGATCTACCAGGCACGCTTCATGAAGTACCTGGAGCACCGTGGCTTCATCCAGCCAGGCAAGCAGAAAGTCTGGTGCTTCCTGGGCGACGGCGAGTGCGACGAGCCGGAATCCCTGGGCGCCATCTCCCTCGCCGGCCGCGAGAAGCTGGACAACCTGATCTTCGTCATCAACTGCAACCTGCAACGCCTCGACGGCCCGGTTCGCGGCAACGGCAAGATCATCCAGGAACTCGAAGGCGTGTTCCGCGGTGCCCAGTGGAACGTGACCAAAGTCATCTGGGGCCGTTTCTGGGACCCACTGCTGGCCAAGGACGTCGACGGCATCCTGCAACGTCGCATGGACGAAGTCATCGACGGCGAGTACCAGAACTACAAAGCCAAAGACGGCGCGTTCGTTCGTGAACACTTCTTCAACACGCCTGAACTCAAGGCAATGGTTGCCGATCTGTCCGACGACGAGATCTGGAAGCTCAACCGTGGCGGCCACGACCCGTACAAGGTCTACGCGGCGTACCACGAAGCGGTCAACCACAAAGAACAACCGACCGTTATCCTGGCCAAGACCATCAAGGGTTATGGCACCGGTGCCGGCGAAGCGAAAAACACCGCGCACAACACCAAGAAGGTCGATGTCGAAAGCCTGAAGTTGTTCCGCGATCGCTTCGACATCCCGGTCAAAGACGACGAACTCGAAAACCTGCCGTTCTTCAAACCGGAAGAAGGCAGCGCCGAAGCCCGTTACCTGAGCGAGCGCCGTACCGCACTGGGTGGCTTTGTCCCTCAGCGCCGCGCGCAAAGCTTCAACATCCCGACTCCGCCACTGGACACCCTCAAGGCGATCCTGGACGGCTCGGGCGACCGTGAAATCTCCACCACCATGGCCTTCGTGCGGATCCTCGCGCAACTGGTCAAGGACAAGGAAATCGGCCCGCGCATCGTACCGATCATCCCGGACGAAGCCCGTACCTTCGGTATGGAAGGCATGTTCCGCCAACTGGGCATCTACTCGTCCGTCGGCCAGCTCTACGAGCCAGTCGATAAAGACCAGGTGATGTTCTACAAGGAAGACCAGAAAGGTCAGATCCTTGAAGAAGGCATCAACGAAGCGGGCGCCATGAGCTCCTTCATCGCTGCCGGTACTTCGTACTCCAGCCACAACCAGCCAATGCTGCCGTTCTACATCTTCTACTCGATGTTCGGCTTCCAGCGTATCGGCGACCTGGCATGGGCCGCTGGCGACAGCCGTACCCGTGGCTTCCTGATCGGCGGCACCGCCGGCCGGACCACCCTGAACGGTGAAGGCCTGCAACACGAAGACGGTCACAGCCACCTGCTGGCTGCCACCATCCCGAACTGCCGCACCTACGATCCAACCTACGGCTACGAGCTGGCGGTGATCATTCAGGACGGCATGAAGAAGATGACCGAAGAGCAACAGGACGTCTTCTACTACATCACCGTGATGAACGAGTCCTACCAGCAGCCAGCCATGCCGGCCGGTGCCGAAGAAGGCATCAAGAAAGGCATGTACCTGCTCGAGGAAGACACCCGCGAAGCAGCGCACCACGTTCAACTGATGGGCTCCGGCACCATCCTGCGTGAAGTCCGTGAGGCGGCGAAGATCCTGCGTGAAGAGTTCAACGTCGGCGCTGACGTGTGGAGCGTTACCAGCTTCAACGAACTGCGTCGCGACGGCCTGGCCGTAGAACGCAGCAACCGTCTGCACCCTGGCCAGAAGCCTAAGCTGAGCTACGTCGAAGAGTGCCTGAACGGCCGTAAAGGTCCGGTGATTGCCTCTACCGACTACATGAAGCTGTTCGCCGAGCAGATCCGTCAGTGGGTACCGTCCAAGGAATTCAAAGTCCTGGGCACCGACGGTTTCGGCCGCAGCGACAGCCGCAAGAAACTGCGTCATTTCTTCGAAGTTGACCGTCATTTCGTGGTGTTGGCAGCCCTGGAAGCACTGGCTGACCGTGGTGACATCGAGCCTAAGGTGGTAGCTGAAGCTATCGTCAAGTTCGGTATCAACCCGGAAAAACGCAACCCACTGGACTGCTGAGGAGAACCCCTGTGAGCGAACTCATTCGCGTACCTGACATCGGCAGCGGTGAAGGTGAAGTAATTGAACTGTTTGTGAAGGTCGGCGACCGTGTCGAAGCCGAACAGAGCATCCTGACGCTGGAATCGGACAAGGCGAGCATGGAAGTTCCAGCTCCGAAGGCCGGCATCATCAAGAGCCTGAAAGTGAAGCTGGGCGATCGCCTGAAAGAAGGCGACGAACTGCTGGAACTGGAAATCGAGGGTGCCGCTGCGGCATCCGAGGCTCCGGCTCCGGCAGCGGCTCCTGCACCCGCTGCGGCGGCACCTGCTGCTGCGCCAGCCCCGGCGGCCGCTCCTGCGCCAGCCGCGGCCCCGGCTGCCGCCACTGTCCAGGACATTCATGTTCCGGACATCGGCTCGTCGGGCAAAGCCAAGATCATCGAAGTACTGGTCAAGGTCGGCGACACCGTTGAGGCTGATCAATCGCTGATCACCCTGGAATCGGACAAGGCCAGCATGGAAATCCCTTCGCCGGCTGCCGGCGTCGTGGAAAGCATCGCGGTCAAGCTCGAAGACGAAGTCGGCACTGGCGACTTCATCCTCAAATTGAAAGTGACTGGCGCTGCGGCACCGGCTGCTCCTGCACCTGCCGCCGCTCCTGCGGCCCAGGCTGAAGCTGCGCCAGCGCCAGCTGCTGCTCCTGCGGCCAAAGCCGAGGCTGCTCCAGCCCCGGCCGCTGCTCCAGCACCCAGCGCTGGCAAAGTTCACGCAGGCCCGGCGGTTCGTCAGCTGGCCCGCGAGTTCGGCGTCGAGCTGAACGCTGTAGGCGCTACCGGCCCGCACGGTCGCATCCTCAAGGAAGACGTGCAGGTTTACGTCAAGGCGATGATGCAGAAGGCCAAGGAAGCTCCGGCCGCCGGCGCAACCGGTGGTGCTGGTATTCCGCCGATCCCGGTCGTGGACTTCAGCCGCTTCGGTGAAATCGAAGAAGTGCCGATGACCCGCCTGATGCAGGCTGGCGCTGCCAACCTGCACCGCAGCTGGCTGAACGTGCCGCACGTGACCCAATTCGACTCGGCGGATATCACCGAGCTGGAAGCGTTCCGTATCGCGCAGAAAGCCGTGGCCGAGAAGGCTGGCGTCAAGCTGACTGTGCTGCCGCTGTTGCTCAAGTCCTGCGCGCACCTGCTCAAGGAACTGCCGGACTTCAACAGCTCGCTGGCGCCAAGCGGCAAGGCAATCATCCGCAAGAAGTACGTCAACATCGGCTTCGCCGTCGACACCCCTGAAGGCCTGCTGGTGCCGGTCATCAAGAACGTCGACCAGAAGAGCCTGCTGCAACTGGCGGCCGAAGCGGCTTCCCTGGCTGAAAAAGCCCGGACCAAGAAGCTCTCGGCAGACGAGATGCAAGGCGCCTGCTTCACCATCTCCAGCCTCGGCCACATTGGCGGCACCGGCTTCACGCCGATCGTCAACGCGCCGGAAGTGGCGATCCTGGGTGTTTCCAAGGCCACTATCCAGCCGGTCTGGGACGGTAAAGCCTTCCAGCCGAAACTGATGCTGCCGTTGTCGCTGTCCTACGACCACCGCGTGATCAACGGCGCCGCTGCGGCCCGTTTCACCAAGCGTCTGAGCGACCTGCTGGGCGACATCCGTACCATCCTGCTGTAAGACCGGACGGCCCTTCTTCAACGAAGGGCCATTCGCGTTCCATGTTTTCCGAGCGCCACGCTCGTACCTCAACCCCGCCAATTTGGCGGGGCTTTTTTTGCCTGCCATTTAACGAACACTGCGAATGCGCCTACCGGCATCAAACCTCGATACCACCCCTCGCGCTTAAACAGACCACATTCTGGGTCCGCTTCCTCCCCAATATTTATTGCGCCCATCGCCATACGATAAGTCGGGTTCAGCGCAACGCTGACGGGTTACTCCCCAAATTAATGATGCACTTCGAATGGACTCGAATATGTTTCAGCCTACTGTCGGCCCTATTGTCGGCCATACAACGCCCCATCACACACGCCTGTTTATTCGTGGTGGATCCATTAACAACGAGTGGACATATGCCGCCGTACGTTATCGACGTCGTGGCGATACCGACTGGTCTGCCCCCCTGTTTGCCGAGCTTTCAGCACTCCGTGACTTCTCGAACGTCATCGCCCTGAATAACCTGGGCAGCGACACGCGCTATGAATATCAGGCTGGCTGGTTCAGTTCCGGCAAAGAGCAGCCGAGCGAGCAAACACTACTGGAGTGGCCCTTACAGTGGCCCAAGCAGATTTATCAACTCCGCACGATTTCCAGCGAAGTAACTACACCACGAAGTTACATCGTTGGCTCCTGCCGTTACTTGCGAATGACCCTGGGAATCCCTTCATATCCCTCAAAGGGCGATAAGATTTTCTCGGCCATTCATACCCTCGTCAAAAAAAACGCATTAATTCCCGTCGGCGCGCTGGTGATGACCGGCGACCAGATCTACGTCGACGACATGAACGTTGTCAGCCCCGATCGCGAATACAAGGAGATCCTTGCCAAATACCGCGCAGCCTTTTCCCAACCCCATATCCAGGCGCTCATGGCATCAGTGCCGACCTACATGATTCTGGATGACCACGAAATAGAAGATAACTGGCCCGCCAATGCCAACAATGACGTCGCGTTGTACCGCAATGCCATGGCGGCCTATGAGATTTATCAAGCCAGCCACAGCCCCGTCCATGAACTGCTTCCCAGTGGGCAGCCAGCGCGCAAACTGGGACATTACTGGTATCAGTTCGCCCAAGGGGATATCGAATGGTTTGTCACTGACAGTCGAACCCGACGCGACCTTTCAGCCAATGACCGGCGCATCCTCGATGCAGAACAGGAAGACGCGCTGATTTCCTGGCTGATCAATAGCCCTGCGCGGGTCAAATTTCTGGTCACCAGTGTGATGTTCTTTCCAGACAATAAAGACAACGGCACTGACGCCTGGAAGGCTTTTCCCGAGCAACGCCTGCGCATCCTGGACACCATTCGCAAGCACAGAATCAAGAACGTCATCGTCGTTACGGGTGACGTCCACGGCTCGCTGACTTCGCGCCTGCGACACCGTGAGGATGCGGACTTCGAGGTCCAGACCATCGTCTCGTCGCCCTTTTGCAACAGCGCCCTGCTGCCCTATGCAAGCGCCTCCTCCTTCATCCTCGACCAGCCTCTGGCGCAGACCGAATCGGGCGACTATCACCTTGAATGGACCAGCAAAGTGATCAGCCAGGATAACTTTGCCTACCTCGAGGTCGAGCGGGAGCATATTCGAGTGGAGTACCGCGACTGCGACGGTGAGCACTTGTACTCGGTCAACCTGCCACTGCAGCTGTAAAAAACATCTCAGGAGCCGGCTGCCACCAAGCCGGCTTCTAGCTGTTAGTTTTTCCTACAGAAATTCGCAGGCCTGCCGATAAACGCTTATAGCATTTAGCCTTCATCTTCTATTGTCAGTCCGTGCTGCATCATGCAACCTTGCGCCAGGCAACAGAACAGAGGGCGAGAGCCCATCGCGCTCAGCATTTCCGAAGCGAGTTTCTTCAATGAAAAGCCATCCCGATGCCGCCAACCGAATGGTGGCCGAGGTAGTGACGCAGTTGCCTGTGCCCTCGCGGCTCGGCATGTTGCGTTTCGAACGGCTGAATGAAGCAAGCTGGGCCCTGCTGTTTCTCGACCCCAACTGCGAACGTCAGTTTGGCTTGCCAGCGGTCGAACTCTGCGCTCTGGTCGGCTCGCCCTACGCCAGCCTGATGGAGCCCGAGGCCCGCTACCAGTTGCACGACGCAATCCAGCAGCAACTGACTGAAAGCCCGCATTACCTGGTGCGCTATACCCTGCACACAGCCCAAGGCTCCCTGAACCTGCTGGAAATGGGCGAAGCCTACAAGCAACACAATCGTCACCTGCTACGCGGCTACCTGCTGGTGGTCGATGGCATGTTCGAAAATGATCCGCTGGTGCCGGCACTCGATCTGGAAACCCAGAACTCACGCCTGCAGATTGCCCTGGAATTGAATCAGCGCGCACAACAGGAGCAATTGCAGCATCTTGAGCGCATGCGCGCCCAACAAGACCTGATCCTGCTGCTCGCACGCCAGCGCTACAGTTCCGGCAACTCCTTGCAGGAGGCCGCCAAACTGATTACCCGCAGCGCCTGCGAGATCTACGAAATCGACAGCGCCAGCCTGTGGAACCTCGACGGCCAGCGCCTGCTGCCGATCTCCGCCTACCACCGCGCCTCCCAGGAGTACCGCCTGCCGGAGATCATCGATGCCAGCGGCTTCCCCGATTACCTCGAAGCCCTGCACTCCAGCCGGGCCATCGATGCGCACAACGCCATGCACGACCCGCGCACCCGGGACATGGCCGAGAGCCTGCGCCCGCGCGACGTCAACGCCATGCTCGACGCCAGCATCCGCGTCGATGGCCAGGTGGTCGGCGTGCTCTGTCTTGAGCAGACCGGAGTCACCCGCGCCTGGCAATCCGATGAAGTCGCCTTCGCCGGTGAACTGGCCGACCAGTTCGCCCAGGTCATCAACAATCACAACCGCCGCACGGCAACCAGCGCCCTGCACCTGTTCCAGCGCGCTGTCGAGCAAAGCGCCAACGCCTTTTTGCTGGTCAATTGCGATGGCGTGGTCGAATACGTCAACCCGAGCTTCACTGCGATCACCCAGTACAGCACCGAAGAAGTCCACGGCTATCGGCTGTCGGAATTGCCGGCCCTGGAGAACCTCAGCGAGCTGCTGTTCGATGCGCCCTCCAGCCTGGCCAAAAGCAACAGCTGGCAAGGTGAATTCAAGAGTCGGCGCAAAAACCTGGAGCCCTACTGGGGCCAGTTGTCGATCTCCAAGGTGTACGGCGACAACCGCGAGCTGACCCATTACATCGGCATCTACGAAGACATCACCCAGACCAAGCTCGCCCAGCAACGTATCGAGCGCCTGGCCTACACCGACAACCTGACCAACCTGGGCAACCGCCCGGCATTCATCCGCAACCTCGACGAGCGCTTCGCCCGCAACAGCGACAGCCCGACCTGCCTACTGCTGGTGGACATCGACAACTTCAAGCGGATTAACGACAGCCTCGGCCACCAGACCGGCGACAAGCTGTTGATCAGCCTCGCCCGGCGCCTGCGTAACAGCCTGAGCCCGAGCGGCAGCCTGGCGCGGTTTGCCAGTAACGAATTCGCCGTGCTGCTGGACGACGCCAGCCTGCATGTCGGCCAGCAAATGGCCAGCCAGTTGCTGATGACGCTGGACAAGCCAATGTTCGTCGACAACCAGCTGATCAGCGTGACCGCCTCGGTGGGCGTGGCGTGTGCGCCGCTGCACGGCAGCGATCCCCAGACCCTGATGCGCAATGCCGGCCTGGCGCTGCACAAGGCCAAGGCCAATGGAAAGCATCAGGTCCAGGTGTTCACTGAGGCCTTGAACGCCGAGGCCAGCTACAAGCTGTTCGTGGAAAACAACCTGCGCCGCGCCCTGACCCAGAATGAACTGGACGTGTTTTACCAGCCCAAGTTGTGCCTGCGCACCGGCCGCCTGCTGGGTATGGAGGCGCTGCTGCGCTGGAATCACCCGGAAAAGGGCATGATCCGCCCGGACCAGTTCATCAGCGTCGCCGAAGAGACCGGCCTGATTATCCCGATCGGCAAGTGGATCGCCCGCCAGGCCTGCCGCATGAGCATCGAGTTGAGCGCCGCAGGCCTGGGCAATCTGCAGGTGGCAATCAACCTTTCACCCAAGCAATTCTCCGACCCGGATCTGGTGTCGTCGATCGCCAATATTCTCAAGGAAGAGCAGCTTCCCGCGCATTTGCTGGAGCTGGAACTGACCGAAGGCCTACTGCTGGAAGCCACCGAAGACACCCACCAGCAACTCGAGCAACTCAAGCGTCTGGGCCTGACCCTGGCCATGGACGATTTCGGCACCGGCTACTCGTCCCTCAGTTACCTGAAGAAATTCCCGATCGACATCATCAAGATCGATCGCAGCTTCATCCACGAAATCCCTGACAACCAGGACGACATGGAAATCACCTCGGCGGTGATTGCCATGGCCCACAACCTCAAGCTCAAGGTGGTAGCCGAAGGGATCGAGACCGCCGCCCAGTTGGCGTTCCTGCGGCGCCATCGCTGCGACGTTGGCCAGGGTTACCTGTTCGACCGTCCCATTCCCGGGGCCGAGCTGATCGACAAGCTCAAACGCTACCCACGCGGCCCAATCGCCTGACAGCGCGGCAACACTCGGGCACACTGGTGGTCTGACTCTTTACCTACATCCCCAACCTGACTGGAGGACTGATCATGGTCTTGCGCTCGGAAATTCTGGTGAATAAAAACGTGCTGCCTACCAAAGAACAAGCTCTGCCTGGCCGTGAAACAGCGATGACGCTGCCGGAAAACCACTTCGTGTTCAAAGACACTCCGCTGCTCGGCCCGTTCTTCCAGGATGTCGACTTCGCAATCTTCGGCCTGGGCTGCTTCTGGGGCGCAGAGCGACGCTTCTGGCAGCGTGACGGCGTGGTCAGCACGGTGGTCGGTTACGCTGGCGGCTTCACCCCGAACCCAACCTACGAAGAGGTTTGCTCGGGCCTGACCGGCCACACCGAAGTGGTGTTGGTGGTGTATGACAAGGCCAAGGTCAGCTACAACGAACTGCTGGCGATGTTCTGGGAACTGCACAACCCGACCCAGGGCATGCGCCAGGGCAATGACATCGGCACCCAGTACCGCTCGGCCATCTATGCCACGACCCCGGAGCAACTGGAAGCGGCGCAAAAGAGCAAGGCCACCTACCAGGCGGAACTGAGCAAGGCTGGTCTGGGCGAGATCAGCACCGAGATCGACCAAGCGCCAACCGTGTACTTCGCCGAGGCCTATCACCAGCAATACCTGGCGAAAAACCCTGAAGGCTACTGCGGGATCGGCGGTACGGGCGTGACCTGCCCGATCTGACTTTCGGCAGCTGAAAAGCATCGCGGGCAAGCCCGCTCCCACCAAAACTGTGGGAGCGGGCTTGCCCGCGATGGGATCGGTCAGACGGTGACCTTATTCAGCAATAAGCCAATCCATCTGCCACCCACCCTGGGTCTGGCCGAGCTTCTTCGACAGCCAAGGCAGCAACTCACGCAACTCCTCTTCCAACCCCCACGGTGGATTGGCGATCGCCAGCCCGGAGCCGTTCAGGCTGTTCGGGGTGTCCAGCGGATGAACCAGTAATTCGACACGCAACAGCTTCGGCGCACCGCTGCCGGCCAGGTCCTGATAAAAGCGGCGCAACATGCGCTGATCCTTCACCGGGTACCAGATCGCAGCTACGGTCTGACGCATCCGGCCAATCGCCTCTTTAAGCGACGCGGCGCAACGTTGCATCTCGTCAAGCTTCTCGAACGGTGGGTCGATGAGCATCAGGCCGCGCTTTTCCGGCACCGGCAACAGCGCACGCGGCACATGCCAACCTTCGCCCAGATGCACTTTGACCCGACGATCACCCTTCATGTTGTCCTTGAGCAGCAAGCCGTCTTCCGGGTGCTTCTCGTTGAGCAACACCCGGTCCTGTGGCCGGGTCAGACGTCGCGCAAGCTCTGGCGAACCGGGGTAGTAGCGCAACTGGCCATCCGGGTTCATTTCATGCAGCACCTGCATGTAGTCAGCCGTCAAAATCGGCAGGTCCGGCTCGCCCCACAGCCGCGCGATGCCTTCCAGATACTCGCCGGTGCGGTTGGCCTGATCGCCTTGCAGGTCATACAGACCAATGCCAGCGTGAGTGTCGAGATAGGCAAACGGCTGCTCCTTGCGCGACATCAGGGCGATGAGGCGGGTCAAGGTCAGGTGTTTGAACACATCGGCGTGATTGCCGGCGTGGAAGGCGTGACGATAATTCATGATTGCTCCTGCGAAGGAGGCGAAGTTTACCCTGTAGTGCGCCCAGCGTCAGGGGTTCACAGCCGAGTGGCCCCTGGGCAGGAAAGACGAGCACAAAAAAACGGCCCGCACCTTGAGGGTGCGAGCCGTTTTTTTGATCAGTAATTGATCAGGACCTAAGCCCCTTCGATTACTTGTTCAGGTGGAAATCTTTCTCCGCCGCCGCGAAACGCTGCAGCATGCCCGCCGACGGCTCGCCCAGCTTGCTGACCATGAAAATGGCCAGGCTGGCGAAGATGAAGCCCGGGATGATTTCGTACAGGCCGAGCAGAGCGAAATGCTTCCAGACGATCACGGTGATCGCGCCGACCAGGATACCGGCCAGTGCGCCGTTCCGGGTCATGCCTTTCCACAGTACCGAAATCAGTACCACCGGACCGAAAGCGGCACCGAAGCCGGCCCAGGCGTAGCTCACCAGACCCAGTACGCGGTTTTCCGGATTGGCAGCCATGGCAATGGCAATCAGCGCAACCACCAGGACCATCGCACGACCAATCCACACCAGTTCCAGCTGGGAAGCATTTTTGCGCAGGAAAGCCTTGTAGAAGTCTTCGGTCAAGGCGCTCGAGCACACCAGCAACTGGCAGCTCAGGGTGCTCATCACGGCAGCCAGAATAGCCGACAGCAGCACGCCCGCGATCCATGGATTGAAGAGGATCTTCGCCAGTTCGATGAACACGCGCTCATGGTTTTCGGTCACCGGAGCCGCAACTTCCGGGTGCGCCGAGAAGTAAGCAATGCCGAAGAAGCCTACCGCCACGGTGCCGCCCAGGCACAGGATCATCCAGGTCATGGAGATACGACGGGCGTTGGCAATCGATTTCACCGAATCCGCCGCCATGAAGCGCGCCAGGATGTGCGGTTGGCCGAAGTAGCCCAGACCCCAACCCATCAGCGAGATAATCCCGATGAAGGTGGTGCCTTTGAGCATGTTGAAGTTTTCAGGGTTCTGCGCCTCGATGGCGAGGAACGTGGTGTCGACGCCACCGGTGGCCAGCAGCACGATGATCGGCGTCAGCAACAGGGCGAAGATCATCAGTGTGGCTTGCACAGTGTCAGTCCAGCTTACCGCCAGGAAACCACCGACAAAGGTGTAGGCAATGGTCGCCGCAGCGCCGGCCCACAGCGCAGTCTCGTAGGACATGCCGAAGGTGCTTTCGAACAGACGGGCGCCAGCCACGATGCCGGAGGCGCAATAGATGGTGAAGAACACCAGGATCACGATCGCAGAGATGATCCGCAGCAGACCGCTCTTGTCTTCGAAACGGCTGGAGAAGTAGTCCGGCAGCGTCAGTGCATCACCGTTGTGCTCGGTCTGCACGCGCAGACGACCGGCGACGAACAGCCAGTTCAGGTAGGCACCGACGATCAGGCCGATGGCGATCCAGCTTTCCGACAGACCGGACATGTAGATGGCGCCCGGCAGGCCCATCAGCAACCAGCCGCTCATGTCGGAAGCGCCAGCGGAAAGCGCGGTCACCACGCTGCCGAGGCTACGGCCACCGAGAATATAATCGGAAAGGTTGTTGGTGGAGCGATAGGCCATGAAGCCGATCAGCACCATTGCTGCGATGTAGATCACGAACGTGATCAGGGTTGGATTGCTTGCACTCATTGAGTTACGCCCTGGCTTTGTTTTTATGTAGCAGCGGTCTGATGGAGCGCCGCCAAACGATTACGCTTGAAAGACGATCGGATAATCCGCGCATTTATGACTGATGTTTCCCCAGGAAAGCCATCAGCCGATGAATCGTCTTGTGGACGGTTGCACCTTGGGCGCGAATCCTATTCAACAATGCAAATAAGGTGCAACCAGTTTCGGCCGATTAAGTTGCACCCAGTCGGAAATTTATTTTCCGGGACAGTTTCTTGCTCCCTTTCGGAGCAAAAAACCCAAACCACTACAAGAAAATGCACCATCAACGTTCAAGCCGGATGTACCAGGATTTATTTCCTGACGAGCTGCCGACATATCGGGCAAAAAAAGGGTTGCACCCGGTTGCACCTCTTTCAGCTCGCGGCTAATCTTGCCGCCAGCTGATGCCACGCAGTCGTGGCAAACATGAGGATAAAAATATGGCTACCACCACCCTTGGGGTCAAACTCGACGACCCAACCCGCGAGCGCCTCAAAGCCGCCGCGACCTCGATTGATCGCACGCCACACTGGCTGATCAAGCAGGCGATTTTCAATTACCTGGAAAAACTCGAGGGTGGTGCAACCCTGACCGAGCTCAACGGTTTGACCCGCGTCGATGCGGACGACAGTGCCGAGGTGCAGGTCGACCACGCGCACCAGTGCTTCCTCGAGTTCGCTGAAAGCATCCTCCCGCAATCGGTGCTGCGCGCTTCCATTACCGCCGCCTACCGTCGCCCGGAACCCGAAGTGGTGCCAATGCTGATCGAGCAGGCGCGCCTGCCGGCAACGATGGCCGAAGCCACCAACAAACTGGCTGCCTCGATTGCCGAAAAACTGCGCAATCAGAAGAGCGCCGGTGGCCGTGCCGGCATCGTTCAGGGCCTGCTGCAGGAGTTTTCCCTGTCGTCCCAGGAAGGCGTGGCGCTCATGTGCCTGGCCGAAGCCCTGCTGCGGATTCCGGATAAAGGCACCCGCGACGCACTGATCCGCGACAAGATTAGCACCGGCAACTGGCAACCGCATCTGGGCAACAGCCCTTCGCTGTTCGTCAACGCCGCCACCTGGGGCCTGCTGCTGACCGGCAAACTGGTCTCCACCCACAACGAAGCCGGCCTGACTTCGTCCCTGAGCCGCATCATCGGCAAGAGCGGCGAGCCGATGATCCGCAAGGGCGTCGACATGGCCATGCGCCTGATGGGCGAGCAGTTCGTCACCGGCGAAACCATCGCCGAAGCCCTGGCCAACGCCAGTAAGTTCGAAAGCAAGGGCTTCCGCTATTCCTACGACATGCTCGGTGAAGCCGCACTGACCGAACATGACGCGCAGAAATACCTCGCGTCCTACGAGCAAGCCATCCACTCGATCGGCAAGGCTTCCCACGGCCGTGGCATTTATGAAGGCCCGGGCATCTCCATCAAGCTGTCGGCCCTGCACCCACGCTACAGCCGCGCCCAATACGAGCGCGTGATGGACGAGCTGTACCCGCGCCTGCTGTCGCTGACCCTGCTGGCCAAGCAATACGACATCGGCCTGAACATCGATGCCGAAGAAGCCGACCGCCTGGAGCTGTCGCTGGATCTGCTCGAGCGACTGTGCTTCGAGCCGCAACTGACCGGCTGGAACGGTATCGGTTTCGTCATCCAGGCTTACCAAAAGCGCTGCCCTTACGTGATCGACTACGTGATCGACCTGGCTCGTCGCAGCCGTCATCGCCTGATGATCCGCCTGGTGAAAGGCGCGTACTGGGACAGCGAAATCAAGCGCGCCCAGGTCGAAGGCCTGGAAGGCTATCCGGTCTACACCCGCAAGGTGTACACCGACGTTTCCTACATTGCTTGCGCACGCAAACTGCTGTCGGTGCCGGAAGTCATCTACCCGCAGTTCGCCACGCACAACGCCCACACTCTGTCGGCCATCTATCACATCGCCGGTCAGAACTATTACCCAGGGCAGTACGAGTTCCAGTGCCTGCACGGCATGGGTGAACCACTGTACGAACAGGTTGTAGGCAAAGTTTCCGAGGGCAAACTGAACCGTCCGTGCCGCGTGTACGCACCGGTCGGCACCCACGAAACCCTGCTGGCTTACCTGGTACGTCGCCTGCTGGAAAACGGCGCGAACACCTCGTTCGTCAACCGCATCGCCGACCAGTCGATTTCCATCCAGGAACTGGTGGCCGATCCGGTCGCCAGCATTGAACAGATGGCGACCGTGGAGGGTGGTTTCGGCCTGCCGCACCCGCGCATCCCGTTGCCGCGAGACCTGTACGGTTCCGAGCGCGCTAACTCCAGCGGCATCGACATGGCCAACGAACATCGCCTGGCGTCGTTGTCCTGCGCCCTGCTCGCGACCGCGCACAACAACTGGAAAGCCGCGCCGATGCTCGGTTGCGCCTCCAGCAGCGAAACCCCAGCACCGGTACTGAACCCGTCGGACCTGCGTGACGTAGTCGGCCATGTCCAGGAAGCCACGGTCGAAGACGTCGACAATGCGATCCAGTGCGCCCTCAACGCCGCACCGATCTGGCAAGCCACGCCACCGGCCGAACGCGCAGCGATCCTGGAACGCGCTGCCGATCTGATGGAGGCCGATATCCAGCCGCTGATGGGCCTGTTGGCCCGCGAAGCCGGCAAGACTTTTGCCAACGCCATCGCCGAAGTGCGCGAAGCCGTGGACTTCCTGCGCTACTACGCGGTGCAGGCGCGCAACGACTTCAGCAACGACGCCCACCGCCCACTGGGCCCGGTGGTGTGCATCAGCCCGTGGAACTTCCCGCTGGCAATTTTCAGCGGCCAGGTGGCTGCTGCCCTGGCCGCCGGTAACCCAGTGCTGGCCAAACCTGCTGAGCAAACCCCGCTGGTGGCTGCCCAGGCGGTGCGCCTGATGCTGGAAGCCGGGATTCCCGAAGGCGTGTTGCAACTGCTGCCGGGCCGTGGCGAAACCGTCGGTGCCGGCCTGGTCGGCGACGATCGGGTCAAAGGCGTGATGTTCACCGGTTCCACCGAAGTGGCTCGCTTGCTGCAACGCAACATTGCCGGGCGCCTGGACAGCCAGGGTCGTCCAATCCCGCTGATCGCCGAAACCGGCGGCCAGAACGCGATGATCGTCGACTCTTCGGCACTGACCGAACAAGTCGTCATCGACGTGGTGTCCTCGGCCTTCGACAGCGCCGGCCAGCGGTGCTCGGCCCTGCGCGTGCTGTGTCTGCAGGAAGATTCCGCCGACCGTGTCATCGAAATGCTCAAGGGCGCCATGGCCGAATCGCGCCTGGGCAACCCGGAACGCCTAAACGTGGACATCGGCCCGGTGATCGACGCCGAAGCCAAGGCCGGTATCGAGAAGCACATCCAGGGCATGCGCGACAAAGGCCGCAGCGTGTACCAAGTGGCTATCGCCGACGCCGAAGAAGTCAAACGCGGCACCTTCGTCATGCCGACCCTGATCGAGCTGGAAAGCTTCGATGAGCTGCAACGCGAGATCTTCGGCCCGGTACTGCACGTGGTTCGTTACAAGCGCAAAGATATCGACCAGTTGATCGCGCAGATCAACGCATCTGGCTACGGCCTGACCCTGGGCGTGCACACTCGCATCGACGAGACCATCGCCAAGGTGATCGACAACGTCAATGCCGGTAACGTCTACGTTAACCGCAACATCGTGGGTGCCGTGGTCGGCGTCCAGCCGTTCGGTGGCGAAGGCCTGTCGGGCACTGGCCCTAAAGCCGGTGGTCCGCTGTACCTGTATCGCCTGCTGTCGACTCGCCCAAGCGACGCGATCGAGCAATCCTTTGCCCGTGCCGACGCCGAGACCGCACCGGATACCCGTCTGCGTGACGCCATGAGCAAGCCGCTGACGGCCCTGAAAACCTGGGCTGAAAGCCACAAGCTCAATGACCTGAGCGCCCTGTGCGCGCAGTTCGCCAAGCAATCGCAAAGCGGTATCACCCGCACCTTGGCCGGCCCGACCGGCGAGCGCAACAGCTACGCGATCCTACCCCGCGAGCACGTGCTGTGCCTGGCAGAAGTCGAAGCCGACCTGCTGACGCAACTGGCAGCGGTATTGGCTGTAGGTGGTTCGGCTGTCTGGCCGGAAACCGAGCTGAGCAAGAAGCTGTTCGCACGCCTGCCGAAGGATATTCAGGCACGCATCAACCTGATTTCCGACTGGAACAAGGATGAGGTGGTGTTTGATGCCGTCCTGCACCACGGCCATTCCGACCAGTTGCAAGCGGTCTGCCAGCAAGTGGCCAAGCGTGCCGGCGCGATTGTCGGCGTCCAGGGTCTCTCGCAAGGCGAAACCAACATTGCGCTGGAGCGACTGGTGATCGAGCGCGCGTTGAGCGTTAACACCGCTGCGGCGGGTGGTAATGCGAGCTTGATGACGATCGGCTAAATTCGCCGAACGTCAGAGACTACAAAATGGGCGCCCTCATCGGCGCCCATTTTTTTGCCTGCGCCGCTAGACCGCAAATATGCACACGCTCTGTCGGAGCTGGCTTGCCAGCGAAGAACGATAACGCGGTCAATCTGAAACAACGTGTTGTCGCGTTCGCTGGCCAGCTCCTACAGGTTGGTGTTTGGCGGCTCTATCACGCTCATCAATCATCCTGTTAATCGTTTATTCCCCATCCTAGACTCGGCCCATCCCAATAAAAGGTAGGCCGCCATGTCCGAGACGTTGCTCAGTTCCCGCAATCTGGCTTTCGAGCTGTACGAAGTCCTCGATGCCGAGGGTCTGACCCAGCGTGAGCGTTTCGCCGAGCACAGCCGCGAAACCTTCGATGCCGCCATCGGCACCGCCCGTACCATCGCCGAAAAATTCTTTGCCCCGCACAACCGCAAGGGCGACGAAAACGAGCCGCGCTATGAAGACGGCAAGGCGATCCTGATTCCGGAAGTCAAACCCGCCGTCGACGCGTTCCTCGAAGCCGGCTTCCTCAATGCCGCACGCAGTTTCGAGGCTGGAGGCATGCAGTTACCCACCTTACTGTCGCAAGCCTGTTTCGCCCACTTCCAATCGGCCAACGCAGCGTCCACTTCCTATCCGTTCCTGACCATGGGCGCGGCCAACCTGATCGAAAGCTTCGGCACCGATGAGCAGAAACAGCGCTTCCTACAGCCGATGATCGACGGCCGCTTCTTCGGCACCATGGCCCTGACCGAACCCCACGCTGGCTCGTCGCTGTCGGATATTCGTACCCGCGCCGAACCGGCGGCCGACGGCAGTTATCGAATCAAGGGCAACAAGATTTTCATCTCCGGTGGCGACCACCCGCTGTCGGAAAACATCGTGCACATGGTCCTGGCCAAACTGCCCGACGCGCCGCCCGGGGTGAAGGGCATTTCGCTGTTTATCGTCCCCAAGTTCCTGGTCAACGACGACGGCAGCCTGGGCCAGCGCAATGACGTGCTGCTGGCCGGGCTGTTCCACAAGATGGGCTGGCGCGGGACCACTTCCACCGCGCTGAATTTCGGCGATAACGGGAATTGCGTCGGCTATCTGGTGGGCAAACCACACCAGGGTCTGAGCTGCATGTTCCAGATGATGAACGAAGCGCGCATTGGTGTCGGCATGGGCGCGGTGATGCTCGGCTACGCCGGCTATCTCTATTCGCTGGAATACGCCCGGGAACGTCCGCAGGGCCGCCTGCCGGACAGCAAGGATCCAACCACTGCACCGGTGTCGATCGTCCAGCATGCCGACGTCAAGCGCATGCTGCTGACCCAGAAAGCCTACGTGGAAGGCGCCTTCGACCTCGGCCTTTACGCGGCCCGGCTGTTCGATGACACCACCACCCTTGAGACCGAAGCCGAACGCAAACAGGCCCATGAACTGCTCGATCTGCTGACCCCGATCGTCAAATCCTGGCCGTCGGAGTTTTGCCTGAAGGCCAACGAACTGGCGATCCAGATCCTCGGCGGTCACGGCTATACCCGCGAATACCCGGTGGAGCAGTATTACCGTGACAACCGCCTGAACCCGATCCACGAAGGCACCCATGGCATTCAGTCGCTGGACCTGCTGGGACGCAAACTGGCGCAGAACGGCGGTGCAGGCCTGAAGCAATTGATCCGTCTGATCGCCGCCACCGGCGCGCGGGCCCAGGCATTCGAGTCACTGAATGCACTGCGTGAACCGCTGGAAACACTGGTGGCGCGCGTGCAAACGGTGACCATCGGCCTGCTGACCGATCTCGGGCAAGGCAAGGTCAACAGCAGCCTGGCCAACTCGGCGCTGTACCTCAAAGTATTTGGTCATACGGTGATTGGCTGGCGCTGGCTGGAGCAAGCGATTCGTGCCGAGGAAGGGCTGGCCAAGGGCAATGCAGCGGATGTGGCTTTCTATAAAGGCAAGTTGCAGGCGGCGCGGTACTTCCTGACCTGGGAGGTGCCGGGCTGCCAGCATGAGCTGGCCATTCTTGAAGCTCGGGATGATGTTTGCCTGGGGATGCAGGATGAGTGGTTCTGATTCAAGCCTTGCGCTGTCGCTGACATCCATTAACTGCGAGTGGATGTCAGCACAGTCAACGCATTTATCAGCTCAGACGAAACCCACCCATCTGCCGCGCCAGATCATCCGCCAAGCGCTGCAACGTCTGACAATCCTCACGACAAGCCCGCACCTCCCCTGCCGTCGCCCGCGCCAGATCGGAAATACCCTGCACGTTGCGGTTGATTTCCTCGGTCACCGCCGACTGCTCTTCCGTCGCCGTCGCGACCTGGTGATTCATGTCGCTGATGCGCTCTACCTGCCCGGTAATAGCGGTCAACGAGGCGCCCGTGCGCTGGCTCGATTCAACTCCGGTACCCGTTGCTGCCTGGCCGCTATGCATGGATGACACAGCGTTGTGCGCCCCCTGCTTGAGGCTGCCGATCATCTGCTGAATCTCATCGGTGGACGACTGGGTGCGCCGCGCCAACGTCCGCACCTCGTCGGCGACCACGGCAAATCCGCGCCCCATATCGCCGGCCCGCGCCGCTTCAATGGCTGCGTTGAGCGCCAGCAGATTAGTCTGCTCAGAAATTCCGCGGATCACTGCCAATACCTGATCGATCGACGCCACCTGGTCCGCCAACTCAGCCACGGCACCGGCAGCGACGCCGATTTCATCGGACATGCTTTCAATATGGCGAATCGAGCCACCCACCACTTCCCGCGCCTGCATGGCTTCATCTCGCGCACTTTGCGAAGCGACTGCCGCGTTTCCGGCGTTTTGCGCAATTTCCTGCACCGTCAGGCCCATTTCATGAACGGCGGTGGCGACCATATCGGTCATTTCCTGCTGACGTCCGGAGCGCTCGGCAGTGTTCTCGACGACGGTCGCCACCTGCCCGACCGCCATCCGTAAGCGATCGCTGGTGGCCAGTACTTCGCCGATCATATCTCGCTGACTATCGAGGAACCGGTTGAAGCCACGGGCCAGATCACCCAACTCATCGGCACGACTGGCATCCAGCCGATGGGTCAAATCGCCACCACCGCTACCGATAGCGACCAGCGCAGTTGTTACCTGACGAATCGGCCGCACCAAACCACGGGCCAGCAGCACCACCAGCAACAGGCAAACCAATGCCACCGCCAGACCGATACCGCTGCTCATCCACATGGCACGTCGGGCTTCGGCGTAGATCTGCGACTGCGGCACTTCGGCCACCAGACTCCAGCCAAGCCCCCGCAGCGGCATGCTCAATGCCAGATAATCCTCGCCCTCTCGGGTAAAGCTGCGACTCGTGGCGGTTTTTTGACCCATGATGGCCTGCGCCGCCGACTCGCCGATTTGCTCGGTCAAGGTGCGTTTGCCGCTGAATTGCGCCTCGGGATGGACCTGGATCAGCCCGTCGGAACGCACGAGATAGACCTTGCCGCGCTCACCGAAGCTGAAGTCGTGAATCAGCTGCGACAACTCCTTCACGCTCAGCCCCAGCCCGGCAACGCCCACCACTTTGCCGGCCTGCTCGACCTTGATATCGATGAACAGCGCCAATTCTCCGGTGGCGGTGTCATTGTCGATATTGAGGGTGCGCGATTGATCGCTGTCCAGGAACGAGAAGAACCAGGCATCGCTGGGCTTGGAGCGACTGAGGGTGCGGTCCAGGCCTTTTTCAGTGATGTAATGATGAGAAGCACCGCCGATGATCAGAGCGGTGAAAGCCTTGTGTTCGGCGCGGATGCCTTCCAGATATTGCGTATAAGCAGGAATTTGCGCGCTGTCTTCACCGGTCGCCAACCAGTCGCGCAGCATGCTGTTGCTGGCGATATCTTTGGCGGCGGTGAGCGGTTGGCCGAGGATGCGTTCGATGTCGTTGCGCATCGCCTCGATGCTCGAGGGCAGCGCCTGCTCGACCAGATAGCTCTGGGCAAGGCGGTTGACCACCAGGGTATAAATGCCAACCACGATCAGCATGCTCACGAGCAGGGCGGTGCCCATGCTCAGGATCAACTGCCATTGAATACTGCGTCGCCAGAACTGCATGAGGCACCCCCAAAGAGTAAGAGGCGGAACACATTGCAACTGCCGTGCCGATTGTATACAGCCGTATCGACAATTTACTCTTTGGTTGTGCTCACATCGATCAGGCCTGGCTGATCGTCTTGGCAATCACCTCAACCGTGGCGCTGACTTGCTCTTGATAACGGTCGAGTTCCTGCTGGTGGCGCTTTTGCATTTCCAGTTGCTTGGAGCACAGATTCATTGCGGCCAGCACCAGCAGTTTGTCGCCGATCAGGGTCGGATAGCGCTTTTTGGTCTCGGCCAGCGCCGCTTTCAACATCAGCGCGGCGTCCAGCAGGGTCTGCTCTTCACCGGCCGGCGCCTTGATCGAATAGTCCTCCCCGAGAATCGAGACGACTTTCACCCCATCGACACCGTGGTTCATGCGCTGACAGGACCCGAGCTCACACGCTCAACCAGGGCCTGAATGCGCGCGACGGTCGCGCCTTGTTTCTCTTCCTGTTCCATCAGGCTCAGTTGCAGGCTTTCGTTTTCGTCCTTGGCCTGAGCCAGTTCGGCACTCAGGGAAGTGTTTTTGCCGAGCAGTTCCTGGTTCTGTTGCACCAGTTCGCTGACCAGTTGTTCCAATTGGCTGAGGGTTGTTTCCAACATTTTGATTTTCCGGGCATTTTCAAAGGGCGCGTAAGATAAAGAAAAGTCACCACAGGCGCCAGGGTTATTCAGGCGTAGAGCCTGGAATTGTCTGACAGCGACTTTCTCGCGAGTTTTAAAGACTGTGAATGGTCATTCTGGTTCCCGCCCTTCGTCATTTCGCCAGGCGACACACTCATTGCGCGGGCGTGCCGGGAGTTAAGTTTTTACTCTGCAAAAGCTTTTTGACAGCATCACATTTCAACAGGTTAGAATCGCTGGCACGCACGCTGCATAGGCAGTTGGCGCCCGTCTTTTCCTGCTTTGCGGAGTACTGCCTTTGAATGCGACGACCATCAACAGCCTGTTCTTGATCGGCGCGTTGCTGGTAGGTGCGAGCATTCTGGTGAGTTCTCTTTCCTCGCGCCTGGGGATCCCGATTCTGGTGATCATCCTGGCAGTGGGCATGGCCGCCGGCGTCGACGGCGGCGGCATCATCTTCAACAACTACCCCACTGCTTACCTGGTCGGCAACCTGGCCCTGGCTGTGATCCTGCTCGACGGCGGCCTGCGCACGAGGGTGTCGAGCTTTCGCGTGGCGCTGTGGCCGGCGTTGTCGCTAGCCACGGTCGGGGTACTGATCACCACCGGCTTGACTGGCATGGCTGCTGCCTGGCTGTTCGACCTGAACCTGATCCAGGGCCTGTTGATCGGCGCGATTGTCGGCTCGACCGATGCCGCGGCGGTGTTCTCCCTACTCGGTGGCAAAGGCCTGAACGAGCGGGTGACCGCCACCCTGGAAATCGAGTCTGGCAGCAACGACCCAATGGCGGTGTTCCTCACGGTCACCCTGATCGACATGCTCGCCAGCGGCCAGACCGGCCTGCACTGGAGCCTGCTGACTCATCTTCTGCGCGAATTCGGTATCGGCGGACTGATTGGCCTGGGCGGTGGCTGGTTGATGCTGCAGATGGTCAATCGCATCAACCTGGCCACCGGCCTGTACCCGATCCTGGTGATCGCCGGCGGTCTCGTCGTCTTCGCCCTGACCAACGCCCTGCACGGCAGCGGCTTCCTCGCGGTCTATCTGTGCGGCCTGGTGATCGGTAACCGCCCGGTGCGCAGCCGCCACGGTATTTTGCATATGCTCGACGGCATGGCATGGCTGGCACAGATCGGCATGTTCCTGGTCCTCGGCCTGCTGGTCACCCCCCACGATTTGCTGCCCATCGCTGCGCCCGCCCTCGGCTTGGCCCTGTGGATGATCCTGTTTGCCCGCCCACTCTCGGTGATCGTAGGACTGCTGCCATTCAAAGCCTTCCATGGCCGGGAAAAGGTGTTCATTTCGTGGGTCGGCCTACGTGGCGCGGTACCGATCATTCTGGCGGTGTTCCCGTTGATGGCCGGGCTGCCCAACGCCCAGCTGTATTTCAACCTGGCATTCTTCATCGTCCTGGTCTCATTGCTCGTGCAGGGCACCAGCCTGCCGTGGGTCGCCAAGCTGTTGAAGGTCACGGTACCTCCCGAGCCTGCACCGATTTCCCGCGCCGCCCTTGAAGTTCACGTGACCAGCGAATGGGAGCTGTTCGTTTATCGCCTCGGTGCTGAAAAATGGTGCATCGGTGCGGCACTGCGCGAGCTGAAAATGCCCGAGGGCACACGTATCGCAGCGCTGTTTCGCGGTCAGCAACTGCTCCATCCGTCGGGTAGTACGGTGCTGGAAGCCGATGATTTGCTTTGCGTTATCGGCCATGAACACAACCTTGCGGCCCTCGGAAAACTCTTCAGCCAGGCCCCCCAACGGGGCCTCGATTTGCGCTTCTTCGGCGACTTCGTGCTCGAAGGCGACGCCCAGCTGGGCGCGGTTTCCGCGCTGTACGGGCTGCAGCTCGAAGGGGTCGATCCGGACATGCCGCTGGGTCGCTTCATCACCCAGAAAGTCGGCGGTGCTCCGGTAGTCGGCGACCAGGTGGAATGGAACAACACCATCTGGACGGTGGCGGTCATGGAGGGGAACAAGATTGCCAAAGTGGGCGTCAGATTCCCCGAAGGAAGTCGCCCGGGCCCCGGGTTGTTCCTCTAAACTCTTTTTTCGCCCTGCTTTTGATCGGTCACTATGCCAACCCTGCGTACATTTCTAGCGATAGCCCTGCTGGGGCTGAGTCTCTCCGTTGGCACCCTGCAAGCGGCCGAACCACCGTCCGCCGAAAGCGTCCAGAAGAGCCTGGACAATATTGCCGCGCGCAAACTGCCCGAGGCTGACCAGAAAGCCCTGCAGACCGTGCTGCAACAGACCCTGACCCAGCTGTCGAACAAGAACGATTATGAAAAACGCCTGAGCGACCTCAAGCAACAGCTGAGCACTGCCCCCAAGCAGAACCTCGAGAATCAGCGCGAGCTGGAGCGCCTCACTGCGACCAAAGTGGTGCCGGTGGCACAGCGCTACGCCAACCTGACGGTGCCGCAACTGGAGCAGATGCTCACCGATCGCAGCACCCAACAAAGTGATCTGCAAAAAGCCTTGGCCGACGCCAACAGCCTGATCATCACCGCGCAAACCCGTCCCGAGCGCGCCCAGGCCGAAATCGCCAGCAGCCAGTCGCGCATCCTGCAGATCAACAACATCCTCAAGGCCGGTAAAGACGGCGGCAAGACCCTCTCCGCCGAACAGCGCGACCAGCTCAGTGCCGAACTCGCCGCCCTCAACGCGTTGATCCCTCTGCGCCGCCAGGAACTGGCCGGCAATAGCCAACTGCAAGACCTGGGCAACAGCCAGCACGACCTGCTGATCGAGCGGACTGCGCGCATGGAGCAGGAAATCCAGGACCTGCAGACCCTGATCAACCAGAAGCGCCTGGCGCAATCCCAGGAGACGGTCACCCAGCAGTCGATCGAAGCGCAGAAGTCCGGAGGCAGCAGTTTGCTGGCCACCGAAAGCGCCGCCAACCTGAAGCTGTCCGATTACCTGCTCAAGAGCACCGACCGCCTCAATGAGTTGACCCAGCAGAACCTGCAGACCAAGCAGCAGCTCGACATCGTGACCCAGAGCGACGCGGCCCTGGACGAACAGATCAGCGTGCTCAAGGGCAGCCTGCTGCTGTCGAAGATCCTCTACAAACAGAAGCAGGCCCTGCCACGCCTGCGGGTGGACCGCGACCTCGCCGACCAGATTGCCGACATCCGCCTGTATCAGTTCGAAGTCAATCAACAGCGCGAACTGATCAGCAATCCCACCGCCTATGTGGATAACTTGCTGGCCTCCCAGCCTCCCGACCAGGTCACCCCACAGCTGCGCAAGAACCTGCTGGATCTGGCATTCACCCGCGCCGATCTGCTGGAGCGCTTGAACCGCGAGCTGAGCGCGTTGCTCAACGAATCCATCACCCTGCAACTGAACCAGAAACAACTGCTGACCACGGCGTCGAATCTGCGAGCGACGTTGGATGAGCAGATGTTCTGGATTCCCAGCAACAAGCCGCTGGATCCGGAATGGATGCGGGGCGTGCCGTCGCGCCTGGCAAAACAGATCGACACCTTGCCGTGGATCTCCAGCCTCAGCGAACTCAGTGACGGCCTGATCCAGCGCCCGCTGCTGTTTACCCCGCTGGCCTTGCTGATCGGCTTCCTGCTGTGGCGCCGCAAATACCTGTATGCACGACTGAACAAGGTCCACCAGGACATCGGGCACTTCAAGCGTGACAGCCAATGGCACACCCCGCAGGCGATCCTGATCAACGTGCTGTTGGCAATGCCGGTCGCCCTGGCGCTGGCGCTGTGCGGCTACGCCTTGCAGTTCGACGCCCGTGGGCAGAACGCCAACCTCGGTGCCGCGCTGTTGCAGATATCCCAGGCCTGGCTGGTGTTCTACACCGCCTACCGGATCCTCGCGCCGGGCGGCGTGGCCGAATTGCACTTCCGCTGGGAGCGTGCGCAGGTCGAATTCCTGCGCCGCTGGATCCGTCGCCTGGGCATCGTGGTGTTTGCCCTGGTGTCGGTGGTCTCGGTGGCGGAATTGCAACCGGCGGCGCTGGCCGACGACGTACTGGGCATCGCCGTGGTCCTGACCTGCTATGCGCTGATGGCCTGGCTGCTCAGCCGCCTGTTGCTCAACAGCCCGGCCCACAACAATGCTTCGCTATTCCGCAAGGCAGTCGGAGTGCTGTTCACCGCCCTGCCCGTGGCCCTGTTCATCGCCGTATGCTTCGGCTACTTCTATACCGCACTGAAACTCAGCGATCGCCTGATCAACACCCTTTATCTGTTGATGTTCTGGCTGGTGATCGAGGCCACTTTCGTCCGCGGCCTGGCCGTTGCGGCACGGCGCCTGGCCTACCAGCGCGCACTGGCCAAGCGCCTGGCGGCCAAGGAAGCCGGCGACGGCGAAGCGGTGGTCGAAGAGCCGACCCTGGACATCGAAAAGGTCAACGAGCAATCCCTGCGCCTGATCCGCCTGGCCCTGCTGGGTGGCTTCATCGCCGCGCTGTACTGGGTCTGGGCCGACCTGATCACCGTGTTCTCGTATCTGGACAACGTCACGCTGTACGAATACACCAGCGGCACCGGCGCCAACATGAGCATGGTGCCGATCAGTATCGGCGACATGCTTGGCGCGCTGATCATTATCGGCATCACCCTGGCGTTGGCGCGCAACCTGCCCGGACTGCTGGAAGTACTGGTGTTGTCCAAGCTCGACCTAGCCCAGGGCAGCGCCTACGCCACCACCACCCTGCTGACCTACGTGATCGCCGGCGTCGGCTTTGTCTCGACCCTGTCCACCCTTGGCGTCAGCTGGGACAAGCTGCAATGGCTGGTAGCAGCGCTGTCGGTCGGCCTGGGTTTCGGCATGCAGGAGATCTTCGCCAACTTCATCTCCGGGATCATGATCCTGTTCGAGCGCCCGGTGCGGATCGGCGACACCATCACCATCGGCAACCTGTCAGGGACGGTGAGCAAGATCCGCATCCGCGCCACCACCATCACCGACTTCGACCGCAAGGACATCATCGTCCCGAACAAGACGTTCATCACCGGGCAACTGATCAACTGGTCGCTGACCGACACCGTCACCCGGGTAACCCTGAAACTCGGCGTGGACTACGGCTCCGACCTCGACCTGGTCAAGGAACTGCTGCTCAAGGCCGCTCGTGAAAACCCGCGCGTGTTGAAAGAGCCCGAGCCCCATGTGTACTTCCTGAACTTCGGCGAAAGTACCCTGGACCACGAACTGCGGGTGCATGTGCGCGACCTTGGCGACCGTAACCCGGTGCTCGACGAAATCAACCGCTTCATCAACCGCGAGTTCAAGAAGCAGCACATCAACATTTCGTTCCGGCAGATGGAGGTCTACCTGAAGAACCTGCATGGCCAGGAATACAAAATGGTGCCGATTGAGCCTGAAGCGAAAACCATCGTTCCGGCGAACGACGCGACGACCGAGCAAAAGCCGCCTGCCCCCAAACTCGACTAACGACGCAATCCCCAGCAGAATGCTCGGACATTCTGCTGGAGATGGCCGTTGAAAGCCCTCGACGAACTGACCTTCGATAACCGCTTCGCCCGCTTGGGCGACGCGTTCTCAACCCACGTCCTGCCCGAGCCCATCAGCGAACCACGCTTGGTGGTGGCCAGCCCTGCCGCCATGGCGCTGCTCGACCTCGACCCGGCAGTGGCCGAGAGCCCGTTATTTGCCGAATTGTTCGGCGGCCACAAACTGTGGGCCGAGGCCGAGCCACGGGCGATGGTGTACTCGGGGCACCAGTTCGGCTCCTACAATCCGCAACTGGGTGACGGACGCGGGCTGCTGCTCGGTGAGGTCTACAACCAGGCAGGGGAACATTGGGATTTGCACCTCAAGGGTGCCGGGCAGACGCCCTACTCGCGCATGGGCGATGGTCGTGCGGTGCTACGCTCGTCGATTCGCGAATTTCTCGCCTCCGAGGCGCTGCATGCATTGGGCATCCCGACCACCCGCGCGTTGTGCGTGATCGGCTCGGATACCCCGGTGTGGCGCGAAAAGCAGGAAAGAGCGGCAATGGTCCTGCGCCTGGCACCCAGCCACATCCGCTTCGGTCATTTCGAGTATTTCTACTACACGAAGCGGCCGGAGCAGCAGAAGGCCCTCGGTGAGCACGTCCTGGCCATGCACTTCCCCGAGTGCCGGGAGCAACCAGAACCTTATCTGGCGATGTTCCGCGAAATCGTTGAACGTAACGCCGAGCTGATCGCCAAATGGCAAGCCTATGGTTTCTGTCATGGGGTGATGAACACCGACAATATGTCGACTCTCGGCATCACCTTCGATTTCGGCCCGTTCGCCTTTCTTGATGACTTCGACGCCAACTTCATCTGCAACCACTCCGATGACAGGGGTCGCTATTCGTTCAGCAATCAGGTACCGATCGGCCAGTGGAACCTCAGCGCCCTTGCTCAAGCCTTGACGCCCTTCATCAGCGTCGAAGCGCTGCGTGAAACCCTCGGCCTGTATCTGCCGCTGTTCCAGGTTCACTATCTGGACCTGATGCGCCGTCGGCTGGGTCTGACCACGGGCGAAGACAACGATCAGGCGCTGGTCGAGCAACTGTTGCAGTTGATGCAGGGTAGCGGCGTCGACTACAACCTGTTCTTCCGCCACTTGGGCGAGCATAGCGCCGAATCGGCCGTCGCCCGCCTGCGGGATGACTTCGTCGATATCAAGGGTTTCGATGCCTGGGCCGAACGCTACTGCGCCCGCGTGTCCCGCGATGGCAACGATGACCAGAGCGAACGCCGCCAGCGCATGCACGCGGTCAACCCGCTGTACATCTTGCGCAACTACCTTGCGCAGGAGGCCATCGACGCGGCCGAAGCCGGTGATTACTCGGTAGTCCGGCGCCTGCACGAGCTATTGAGCGACCCGTTCAATGAACAACCCGGCATGGCCCACTTCGCGGAACGGCCCCCGGAATGGGGCAAGCATCTGGAAATCAGTTGCTCGTCGTAAAACCCGTCAGATAAAGGTGTCCACCGACACCCCGAAGCGCTCGGCCAGCCAGCGGACCTGCCTCAGGTTGAGCTGGCGCTTGCCGCTGAGTATTTCCGAGACCACCGACTGCGCGCCGACGCCAGGCAGCTCGCTTTGGCTCAGGCCATGCTCGCGCATCATGTAGCGCAAGGCATCCACTCCACTGGCCAGCGGCATTGGCCGGTGTTGCTGGTCGTAAGCTTCGATCCAGTCGCTGAGGATGTCCACCAGGCTCATTAGCGGGCTGGTTTCATCCTCTCCCACCAGCTCCAGCAGCTCATCGAGGGCGGTCACCAGCACATCGTAATCTGCTTCATTCTTCGGTTTGCGCAGCAGTGGCGCGATGAAGTGCCAGTGCTCCGCAGCTTGCTTGATCAGAACGCTCATCGACGCTCCTCCTTCCATTGTCCCTTGTCATATTCACAGTGATCCAACACCTGCTTGATATACAACCGCTGTGCCTTGAAGTGCACCACGGCTATCAGGCGCAGCTTGTTCCCGCCGATATCGAACACATGCAGTGAGCCCACTCTGTCCGTTGCCGGAAACATCGCCTTCAATTGCGCGAAATCCCGAGGGTTGTTGCGCTTGACCAGGCGGTACCACTGATCCAGTGCAGTCGCGGACTGAGGCCACTGCGCCTTCGCTTCCCAAATACGCTTCTCGGTAATCACATGCATGCAATCTCCATATCGCACTTTGCTATGTCGCAGTTAATCACAATCCACATATATCGCAATATGCGATTGTGCAAGGCTGACCAACGGTGTGGCTTGGACTCTCACCAGCCTAGGCACTGACCGCAGCGACACTTGATTGAAATTGTCAGGCGTTGTCTCCAGATAGGGGATATCCGCCTTTGATTGGACCCCTGCCATGACCGACCCACTGCTCATCCCCTGCCCGCACTGCAACGGCCTCAACCGCATTCCCGCTGAACGCCTGGGTGACCAACCCAAATGCGGGCGCTGCAAGGCCGAGGTGTTGTTGAACAAACCTTTCGATTTGAAGCAGAACGATTACGCCAGCCAGATCAAGGGCGATCTGCCGTTGCTGGTGGATGTGTGGGCGGACTGGTGCGGGCCGTGCAAGTCCTTTGCGCCGATATTCGCGCAAGCGGCCGGGCAGTTGCAGGGGAAATGCCGGTTGGCCAAGCTCGACAGCGAGGCCAATCAGCAGTTGTCGGCGCAACTGGGCATCCGTTCAATCCCCAGCCTGATCCTGTTCAGAAATGGCCGCGAAGTGGCGCGCCAGAGCGGGGCGATGCCATTACCTCAGTTGCTGGCCTGGTTACGCAGCCAGGGCATCTGATCCGCAGCGGCGAATCAGGAATGCTCGAGCAGATTGTGCAAGTCGACAAACTGCTGGGTCAGCTTGTGCCGAGGGTCCAGGTGGATCAACGGCATGTTGGCCTGGTGTGATTCGCGCATCCGCACCGAACTGCCCAGGTACACCGGCAACACCGGTAAACCTTCGGCAATCAACTCGTCGAGCATTTGCTGAGGCAGACTGGCGCGGGCCTGGAACTGGTTGACCACAATCCCTTCCACCTGCAGGCCTTCGTTATGGTCCTCTTTCAACTCTTCGATTTCCGCCATCAGGCCATATAGCGCCTGGCGGGAAAAACTGTCGCAGTCAAAGGGGATCAGCACGCGATCGGCGGCGATCAACGCCGAAACCGCGTAAAAATTCAGGGCGGGCGGGGTATCGAGGTAGATCCGGTCGTAGTCTTCCGACAATTCTTCGAGCAGTTTGCGCAGCTTATTGATCTTGTGCTTAGCCTCGAGCTTGGGCTGCAGATCGGCAAGCTCCGCCGTAGCAGTAATCACATGCAGGTTATCGAACGGGGTTTCGTAAATATCCACCCGGTTTTTCTTGGAGAACGGCCCGGACGACAGGGTTTGCTTGAAAAAATCGGCAATGCCCATCGGGATGTCGTCGCCGGTCAGGCCCGTGAGGTATTGAGTGGAGTTGGCCTGGGCATCGAGATCCACCAGCAGGGTGCGATAGCCCTCGCTGGCACTGACCGCCGCCAGATTGCAGGCAATACTGGATTTGCCCACGCCACCTTTCTGATTGAACACCACGCGCCGCATTGCAAAACCTCCGTGTATCAAAGAATGATCGAGTGTAGTAGCCGACTGCACTGCTTAGCTACCTCGACGAGATACGGACTACAGGGTCAATTACATTCTTTGCAGAAAAATCAGTGATTTCGTCATTTCCCCCCGGATGTACCGGGCAGATTTTGCCAGCGCAATGTGGATAATCGTCCATCCTCAGCGGTTTGAGAACGCTGATCATCCATTGAACAAAATGTAACCAACATTTGCTACACACCAACGGCACCGGGATAATGCGCGACACTCGGCCCTCGTGCCACGCAAGGTCAATCGCCAGTCGAAACGACTCACCGCGTCAAACAAGCCCGCAGGGGCGGGATGAATTTCACGTGATCACATTCAGCATCGCCCAATGGCGCGCCTGGGCCCCTGGGCTCGAAAGCGTGGACGACTGGCAGGCTTGGTGCCGACAACCGGTCAAGCTGGCGAGCAGCGATGCGGCGCCCGATGTGTCCTTTCTTCCTGCCATGCAACGCCGACGCCTGAGTCGCCTGGCGCGGATGGCGTTCAGCGTCGGCTGGCCGCTGGCGGAGGGCCTCGACGCGCTGCCCCTGGTGTTCGTTTCCCGCCACGGCGAAACCCCGCGCACTTTCGAGATTCTCAGCGACCTGGCCGCCGAGCAGCCCTTGTCACCCACGCAGTTCAGCCTCTCGGTGCATAACGCAATCATTGGCCTGTGGTCGATCATGCGTGGCGAAACCAGCGAAATGACCGCACTGGCCGCCGCAGGCGATGGGCTGGAGCACGGCATGCTCGAAGCGGTGGCGCTGCTGGACGAAGGCGCACCGGCTGTCTTGCTGGTGATCAGCGAAGACCAGCCGCCAGAAGCTTACTCGCCGTGGATCGACGACGTGCCCTTTCCCTATGCCGTTGGCCTGTTGATAACCCCCGGAAATGACTGGCAGCTGACCCTGAACAGCTCACCCGATCCGTTGTCCAACGCCCACTGGCCGCACGCGCTGAATCTGCTGCAGACCCTGCTCGGCCAGCAGACTACCTGCCAACATGCCTGGAAAAATCGTGTATGGACCTGGCAACGCAACCCGTGACCGAGAAAAACCGCGACGCCTATTACTGGCGGCTGTTGGCGACTGCCGCGAGCTTTGCCCTGTTCGGACTGGGCGGTCTGTGCCTGCGCCTGGTGGTTTTCCCCGTGCTAGGGTGGCTGCCCGGTGACGCCCAGACGCACCGCCAACGGGCACGCCAGATTGTCAGCTGGCTGTTCTGGTGCTTTGTGCGCTTTATGGCCCGAACCGGCGTACTCACCTATGAAATCCAGGGCGCTGAGCGCCTGGGCCGTCCCGGACAAATGATCATCGCCAATCACCCGTCGCTGATCGACGTGGTGTTCCTCATCGGCCTGGTGCGACACGCCAACTGCGTGGTCAAGCAAAGCCTGTGGGACAATCCTTTCACCCGCACTCCGCTACGCTGCAGCGAGTACATCAGCAACGATGGCAGCATGGATATGCTCAATACGGCAGCCGAAGCCCTGAAAAGCGGGCAAACCCTGATCATTTTTCCCGAAGGCACCCGCACCCGGCCCGGCCAGCCGCCGGCGTTTCACCGCGGTGGCGCGGCCATCGCGCTGCGCGGTGCAAGCGTCCTGACCCCAGTAATCATCAAGGTCAACCCCAGCACGTTGACGAAAGCCGAGCCCTGGTACCGGATTCCCGTCCGCCGCGTGCACTTCAGCCTCCGCGTCGGCGCCGATATCGATCCGCAGGCCTTTGCCAGTGCAGGCTCTGCGCCGCAGGCCTCGCGCAAGCTCAATGACTATTTGCACCATTACTACATTAAGGAGCTCGCCACAGATGAGCGATCTGAACCGTGATTTGAAACAACTGATCATCGATGCCCTCGGCCTTGAAGACATGGCTGTCGAGGACATCAATGACCAAGACCCGCTGTTCGGCGAAGGACTCGGCCTGGACTCGGTGGATGCGCTTGAGCTGGGTCTGGCCATCCAGAAAAAGTACGGTATCAAGATCGATGCCGACGCCAAGGACACCCGCAATCATTTCAGCAACGTGGCGAGCCTTGCGGCGTTCGTCACAGCAAAACAGGCAGCTTGAGACCGGACCATGCAAACTCGTGACGATATTTTCAACACCCTTCGCGATGCCCTGGTCGAGCTCTTTGAACTGGACCCGGCGCGCGTGAGCCTGGAATCCAACCTGTATCAGGACCTGGAAATCGACAGCATCGATGCCGTCGACCTGATTGACCACATCAAGCGCCAGACCGGCAAGAAAATCGCCGCCGAAGAGTTCAAGTCGGTGCGTACCGTCGGCGATGTGGTCGAGGCGGTCTACCGTCTGGTTCAACCGGCCGCATGAGCCAATTGATCGGCCTTGGCCTGCTGCTCGCGGGCCTGCTGTACCCCTTTGCGGTGTATTACGGCATGGCGCATTTCGCCCCGTGGCAGTTCGCCTTGCTGCTGGGCGGTCTGTGGCTGGCCAAGGCCCTGGCCGGTAAACGCCAGCCAGGCAGCCTGTGGATGGCCGGTGCGGTCATTGCCTTTTGCCTGTTGCTGGCACTGTTCGACAGCCCGGATCTGCTGCGCTGGTACCCGGTACTGATCAGCGCGCTGATGCTCGGTCTGTTCGCCGCTAGTCTGAAATATGGTCCGCCAATGGTCGAACGCCTGGCCCGCTTGCGCGAGCCGCAGTTGCCGCCGCGAGCGGTTGTCTATACCCGCCAGGTCACTTGGGCCTGGTGCGTATTTTTCCTGGGCAACGGTTTGTGCGCGGCCGCGCTGACTCTCTGGGCGCCGCTGAGTTGGTGGACGCTGTATACCGGCCTGATTTCCTACGGATTGATCGGCCTGATGTTTGCCATTGAGTGGCTCATTCGACAACGGCTACGAGGCCAGCCATGAAGTGGATCAAACTTGAGCAATTGCTGCTCAAGATGCCAATGTCCCGAACCGTGACCACTAGTCCGGCGCTGGACCATACCCAGTTGTGCGAACAGGCCCTGAGCCTGGCTGCCCATCTGCAGGCCCAGGGCGTGCAGTGCATCGCCGTGCATCTGGAAGACGCCGCCGACCTGGCGATTGCCCTGCTTGGCGCCTGGCGGGCCGGGGTCGGCGTGCTGCTGCCCGCTGACCTGCAAGCGCAAACCCGTCAACGCTGGTCCAGCGACATCGATCTGTGGCTGACCGACCAACCCGGCGATGCCCGCCTGACCGACTGCCAAGCCTCACCCCTGGCCCCCGCGCTACTGGACCTCGACCGTTGCCAGTTGAGCCTGTGCACCTCCGGCTCAACCGGCGAACCCAAGCGTATCGATAAATCCCTGCGCCAACTGGCCAACGAAGTCGAAGCCCTGGAGCTGCTGTGGGGCGCCGACCTGGGCGACGCCTGCCTGATCGGCAGCGTCGCCACGCAACACATCTACGGCCTGTTATTTCGGGTGTTGTGGCCCCTGTGCGCCGGACGCTCCTTCGTGCGTCGGCAACTGGCCTTCCCCGAAGACCTGCAACGCGCCAGCCTCGACCACCCGGCATTTGCCTGGGTCGCCAGCCCGGCACTGCTTAAACGCATGGGCGATAACCTCGATTGGCCGGCCTTGAGTGCGGTGCGCCGGGTGTTCTCCTCCGGTGGGGCCCTGCCCGAGGCTGCCGCGCAGAGCTTGCATGAACGCTTGCAGCAGTGGCCGACGGAAATTCTCGGCAGCTCGGAAACCGGCGGCATCGCCTGGCGCCAGGGACAGCCGCTGTGGCAGCCCTTCGCCGGCATCACGCTGAGCCAGGACAGCGATGGCGCACTGCTGATCGCCTCGCCCTACTTGCCAGCCGGACACATCGAACACACGGCCGATGCCGCGCGAATCACCACTGACGGCCGCTTCGAGCTGCTGGGGAGGCTGGATCGTATCGTCAAGCTGGAAGAAAAACGCATTTCATTACCCATGCTGGAACAGGCCTTGGTCACCCACCCTTGGGTCGCCGAAGCACGTTTGGGGGTGGTGCAGGAGAATCGTGCGTCTCTCGGCGCCGTGCTGGTCCTGAGCGAATCGGGCCTCCACGCGCTGCGCAATGGCGGGCGCCGCGGCCTGACTCAGGCCCTGCGCCAGCATCTCAGCCAATATTGCGAAAGCCTGGCTCTGCCTCGGCGCTGGCGCCTGCTGCGGCAACTGCCGTTGAATGCCCAGGGCAAACTGCCCCAGCGCGAGGTCGACGCCCTGCTGTTGGCGCCGCGCACCAAGGCCCCGGAAGTCCTCGAACAGTCGCAAACCGAAGGCGAATGGAACCTGCAACTGGCCGTCCCTCCCGACCTCGCCTATTTCACTGGCCACTTCCCCCAAGCCCCGGTGTTGCCTGGCGTGGTGCAAGTGGACTGGGCGATGAATCTGGGCCAGCAATTGATGAGCCTGCCGCACGTATTCGCCGGCATGGAAGTGCTGAAGTTCCAGCAACTGGTACGTCCGGGCGATGAAATCCAGTTGCACCTGCGCTTCGATGCCGAGCGCAGCAAGTTGTACTTCACTTACCGCAATGCCACCGCCACCTGCTCCAGCGGGCGGATTTTGCTCAAGGCGGCGGATGATGCATAACCCCTGCGCGGTGATTCCGGTCTACAACCACGAAGGCGCGATTGCGACCGTGGTCGATACGCTGCTGGCCAATGATTTGCCATGCATCCTGGTAGACGATGCCAGTCACCCTTCCTGTGCCCGGGTACTCGACGGCCTGGCCAAACGTGACCGGGTGTTCCTGGTCCGGCTCGCAAGCAATCAGGGCAAGGGCGCTGCGGTCATGTGCGGCCTGCGCGAAGCCTCGCGCCTGGGCTTCAGCCACGCCTTGCAGGTCGATGCCGACGGCCAGCACGACCTGCAGGACGTGAAGCGATTCATCGAACACTCCAGGCGCCACCCCGACGCGCTGATCTGCGGCTATCCGCGGTACGACGCCAGCGTGCCCAAGGGCCGCCTGTACGCCCGCTACCTGACCCACGTGATGGTATGGATCAACACCCTGTCTCTGCAGATCCGCGACTCGATGTGTGGCTTTCGCGTGTACCCGCTGCCGCCGACCCTGGCCCTGATCGCCTCGGCGAACATTGGCAAGCGCATGGATTTCGACTCGGACATCCTGGTGCGCCTGGCCTGGCGCAATCAGCCCATGCAGTGGCTGCAAACCCGCGTGCATTACCCGCTGGACGGGGTGTCGCATTTCCGCCTGTTCCACGACAACGTGCTGATTTCCAGCATGCACACCCGGTTGTTCTTCGGCATGTTGTTGCGGTCGCCGCTGATCCTCTGGCGCCGGTGCCGAGCATGAATCGTCCGCTGGACAAGCAGCACTGGGCAGACCGCAAGGAGCGCGGCAGTTTCTGGCTGATGAAGTTCACCGCAGTCGCCGCCAAAGTCCTTGGCCGCCGCCTGCTGAGCCCGCTGCTCTACGGCATCGTGCTGTACTTTTTCCTGTTCGGCCGCAATGCCCGCCAGAGCATCTGGCAATACCAGCAACGCCTGGCCGACTGGAGCCGGCGTGACCAATTGCGTCCCAGCCATTGGCGGGTATTTGGCCAGTTCATGGCCTTCGCCGATTCGATGCTCGACAAGCTCGACGTGTGGAATCGCAAGTTGGGCATCGAACAGATTGAAATCCACGACCCAGCCTTGCTGCGCACTCAACTGCGTGGCGCTCGCGGGCAACTGCTGGTCGGCGCGCACCTGGGCAATCTCGAGGTCTGCCGCGCGCTGGCGGAAATCGGCGAACGGGTCACCATGAACGTGCTGGTGCACACCAAGCACGCCGAACAGTTCAACCGCCTGCTGGGTGAAGCCGGGGCGACCCATTTGCGGCTGATTCAAGTCAGTGAGCTCGATCCACTGATCATGCTGCAACTGCACGAACGCCTGGAGCGCGGCGAATGGCTGGCGATTGCCGGCGACCGCGTGCCGCTGCACGGCGGGCGCAGCGTGACGGTGGACTTCCTCGGGCATCCGGCGGCCTTTCCCCAGGGCCCGTGGCTGCTGGCCGGACTGCTGAAATGTCCGGTGAACCTGCTGCTGTGCCTGAAAAAGCCCTCCGGCGGCTATCGACTGACCCTTGAACCCTTTGCCGATGCGGTGGTCTGGAAACGCAGTGAGCGCGAGCAGGTCATTCATCAGTGGGCTTCGCGCTACGCCGAGCGGCTGGGTCACTATTGCCTCGAAGCGCCCCAACAGTGGTTCAATTTCTACCCTTTCTGGAAGACCGATGACGACGCCAACGCTTGAGCCGATCACCTTCGGCGAACTCCCTTTGCGCATCGAGAACGTGCTGGCGCTGGCCCGGCAGAGGGCACCGGCCCGCCTGCAAGCGGACAGCGCGTTCCGCGAGCGCATCGCCAAGGGTGCGCGATTCCTCGATTCGCTGCTGGACAAGGAAGGCGTGATCTATGGCGTGACCACCGGCTACGGCGATTCCTGCGTGGTGGCGGTGCCGCTGCATCACGTCGAGGCGTTGCCCCGTCATCTGTACACCTTTCATGGCTGTGGCCTGGGCAAGCTGCTTGACCCGGCAGCCACTCGCGCGGTGCTGGCGGCGCGTTTGCAGTCGCTGTGCCAAGGCGTCTCCGGGGTACGCGTGGAACTGCTGGAGCGCCTGCAAGCGTTTCTCGAACACGACATTTTGCCGCTGATCCCGGAAGAAGGCTCGGTGGGCGCCAGCGGCGACCTGACGCCCCTGTCTTACGTCGCGGCGACGCTCTCCGGTGAGCGTGAAGTGCTGTTTCGCGGCGAGCGCCGTACATCCGCCGAGGTCCATCAACAACTGGGCTGGACGCCGCTGGTGCTGCGCCCCAAGGAAGCCCTGGCGTTGATGAACGGCACGGCCGTGATGACCGGCCTGGCCTGCCTGGCCTTCGCCCGCGCCGACTACCTGCTGCAACTGGCCACGCGCATCACCGCATTGAATGTGGTCGCTCTGCAAGGCAACCCGGAACATTTCGACGAGCGCCTGTTCGCCGCCAAACCCCATCCCGGGCAAATGCAGGTCGCCGCCTGGCTGCGCGCAGACCTGGCGATCAATGCCCCTACCGCCCCGCTGCACCGCCTGCAGGACCGCTATTCCCTGCGTTGTGCGCCCCATGTGCTGGGCGTGTTGGCAGACAGCCTGAACTGGCTGCGCTCGTTTATCGAGACCGAACTCAACAGCGCCAACGACAACCCGATCATCGACGCCGAGGCCGAGCGCGTCCTGCACGGTGGGCACTTCTATGGCGGGCATATCGCCTTCGCCATGGACAGCCTGAAAAACCTCGTGGCCAACGTCGCCGACCTGCTCGACCGACAACTCGCGCTGCTGGTCGACGAGCGCTACAACCATGGATTGCCGAGCAACCTGTCCGGCGCCAGCGCCGAGCGGGCCATGCTCAACCACGGTTTCAAGGCGGTGCAGATCGGCGCCAGCGCCTGGACCGCCGAAGCGCTGAAAAACACGATGCCAGCCAGTGTGTTCTCGCGCTCCACCGAGTGCCACAACCAGGACAAAGTCAGCATGGGCACCATCGCCGCCCGCGATGCGCTGCGAGTGCTGGAATTGACCGAACAGGTCGCGGCGGCCACTTTGCTTGCGGCCAACCAAGGCGTCTGGCTGCGCAGCCAGGTCGAGGATGCCCGGCCTTTGCCGCCAGCCCTGGCCGCCATGCACGAAGCGCTCGGCGAGGACTTCGCGCCGGTGATCGAAGACCGCGCTTTGGAAGGCGATTTGCGTCTGTGCCTGCAACGAATCGGCGAACAACACTGGAGGCTGCATGCGTAGCAAGGGAGTGCTGCACAGCGACACGCAGATCCGCGTGCCGTTCTTCGACGTCGACAGCATGCACGTGGTCTGGCACGGGCATTACGTGAAATACCTGGAAGTCGCGCGCTGCGCCTTGCTCGACCAGCTCGGCCACAACTACCTGGCCATGCAGGAGGCGGGCTATGCCTGGCCGGTGATCGACCTGCAGCTGCGCTATGTGCGCGGCGCGGTGTTCGGCCAGGAGCTCAATGTGCGCGCCAGCCTCGTGGAGTGGGAGAACCGACTGAAGATCAATTACCTGATCAGCGATCTGAGCACAGGCGAACGGTTGACCCGCGCCAGCACCGTGCAGGTGGCGGTGGCGCTGGACAGTCGGGAGATGCAGTTGGTGTCGCCGAAGGTGTTGATTGATGCCGTGGAGAGGGCTTTGCAATGTTGAGAGCGGTGATGGGGCACCAGCTAGTCCGGGGGGTTCTTGAGTTTTTCGCGAGCAGGCTCGCACCGACAGGGGGCGTGGTGATTGCACTGTTGATGCCCGCCTTGGCCCAGGCCTTCGACTTGCAGCAGTTGAGCGAGCAGTTGGCCAAGCCGGCGGTGATCCACGGTAACTTCGTCCAGGAAAAACACCTGCGTGCCCTGCCGCAGCCGTTGACCAGCAAAGGCAACTTCGTCCTGGCCAAGGACCATGGCTTGCTGTGGTTGTTGAAAACGCCCTTGCAGCAGGATTACCGCATCACCCCTCAAGGCATTGCCCGCCGCGAAGGCGATACCTGGCAACAGCTGCCCGGAAAAAGTGCCGGGGCCGAACAGAACCGTTTGTTCCTTGCGGTGCTGCAAGGCGACAGCAGTGGTCTGCAGCGGGATTTCGAGCTGGCCTTGAACGGCGACGCACAACACTGGACTTTGACCCTGGTCCCGCGCTCATTGCTGCTCAAGCAGGTGTTCAAACAGATCAACATCGATGGCGGTGTCCTGGTGCAACGCATCGAACTGCTGGAAGCTCAAGGCGACAGCACCGTGCTGCGCATGCTCGACAGTACCGACAGTCAACCCTTGAGCGACGCGGAGCAACATGACTTTGCCCAGTGAGCGCAAGCTGCCCTGGCTGTTCCTCAGCCTGTTGCTGGCTGTGCTCGCGATGGGTGCCTGGCAATGGCGCGATGGTGCTCCGCTGTCCGCCAACCTTCTGGAACTGGCTCCCGGCACTGCCCCAGACGCCCTCGAACTGCGCGCCGAACAGCGCATGCAGGAGCCGCTGAATCGGGAAATGCTGGTGCTGGTCGGCCACCAGGACCGCAGCCAGGCGATCCACATGGCGCAAACCCTGGGCGAACAGTGGCAGGCCAGCGGTCTGTTCGAGAAGATCCAGTGGAACCTCCAGGCCGATCTGCCGGCCCTGCGTGAACAGCTCCTGCGCGGGCGCCTGGCAATGCTTTCAGAAGCAGATCGGGAGCAACTGATCGAACATCCCGAGGCCTTTATCGAGCAACGGGTGCAGGCTTTGTTCGACCCCTTTAGCAGCTTCAGCCTGGTGCCCAGCCAAGACGACTGGCTGGGTCTCACCGGACGCATCCAGAACAGCCAGCCTCGGCGCGGCGCGGTGCAACTGGACCTGGGCAGCGGCGCGTTGATCGCCGATGCCGACGGCAAGAGTTGGGTGCTGCTGCGTGCCCGCACCCGCGGCGACGCCTTCGACATGAACCTGCCACTGCAGGTGGCCGGACTGCTGGAAAGCAGCCGGCAGCAGGCAGCCAAATCTGATGTGCAACTGCTGGCGGCCAGCGGCCTGCTGTACGCCGCCGCCGGGCAGCAGCAAGCCACTCGGGAAATCACCTGGGTAGGCGGCGGTGCAACTCTGGGGATTTTGCTCCTGCTGTTGCTGGCGTTCCGTCACTGGCGGGTGCTGCTTGCATTCATTCCGGTACTGGTGGGCATGCTGTTCGGCGCGGTGGCCTGCGTGGCGCTGTTCGGGCGCATGCATGTGATGACCCTGGTGCTGGGGTCGAGCCTGATTGGCGTGGCCGTTGACTACCCGCTGCATTACTTGTCCAAGAGCTGGAGCCTGAAACCCTGGCGCAGTTGGCCGGCCTTGCGCCTGACCCTGCCCGGGCTGACCCTGAGCCTGATCACCAGTTGCATTGGCTACCTGGCGCTGGCCTGGACGCCCTTCCCGGCCCTGACCCAGATCGCCGTGTTCTCCGCCGCCGGGCTGCTTGGCGCCTACCTATCGGCGGTGTGCCTGTTGCCGGCACTGCTCAAAGGTGTCGAGTTGCGCCCGGCGCAATGGCCGCTGCGCATCTGCGAGGCCTTGCTCAATCTGCGTGAAGCCCTGCTCAAGCACCTGCGCACCCCGCTGCTGTTGGCCCTGCTATTGGCCTTCTGTGTCGGCGGACTGCTGCAATTGCGCACTCACAACGACATTCGCCAATGGGTCGGCACCCCCGAGCAACTGACCAACGAGGCGCGGACTATCGCGCAGATTACCGGCTACAAGCCCACCAGCCAGTTCTTCCTGGTGCGCGCCGCCGACCAGCAGCAACTGCTCGAACGCCAACACGCCCTGAGCGAGCGCCTGCAGCAACTGGTCGCCCTGGACAAGCTCGAAGGCTACCTGAGCCTCGATCAACTGCTCAGCACGCCCGCCGATCAGCAACGTCTGCGCGAGGCCCTGGCCAAACTGCCACAGCACTGGCAGCCGCTGCTGCAACTCGGCGTGCCGGAGGCCGCGTTGCAGAGCGAACTGATGGCCCTGCAGGCGCTCCCCGACGAGGACATCGACGCCGCGCTGCAAGGCCCCCTGGCCGAACCCTACCGCACGCTGTGGCTGGGCCAGACGGCCGACGGGGTGGCGGCAACAGTGAGCCTGCAAGGCCTGAACGATTCATCGCTGCTGCGCTTGCAAGCCCTGGATATGCCCGGTGTGGAGTTGGTGGACCGCCTTGGCGACCTGAACAAAGTCTTTGCCGCCACCCAGATCAGCGCCGCCGAACTGAAGCTCGCCTCCTGCGTGCTGATCGTCCTGGTGCTGCTCCTGCCCTTCGGGCTTGGTGGTGCCACGCGGATTGTCGCCCTGCCGCTGCTGGCCGCCCTGTGCAGCCTGGCCAGCCTCGGCTGGCTGGGACAACCGCTGACGCTGTTCAGCCTGTTCGGCCTGTTGCTGGTCACGGCCATCAGTGTCGACTACGCGATCCTCATGCGCGAGCAGATCGGCGGCGCCGCCGTGAGCCTGTTGGGCACCCTGCTGGCGGCGCTGACCACCTGGCTGTCGTTCGGCCTGCTGGCGATTTCCAGCACCCCGGCAGTGAGCAACTTCGGCCTGTCGGTGAGCCTCGGCCTGATGTTCAGCTTCATGCTCGCGCCCTGGGCCGGACGCCAGTCGCATGCCGCGTCACTGGTGGAGCCAGCGGCATGATAATCGCCCTGTTCTGGCTCATGGCTTTGGCGCTGTTCGCGATGGCGACCCGTATCGGCAAGCGCTTCGGCCTGATTCCGATCGTCAGCCAATTGCTGCTGGCAACCTTCGGCCTGCCACTGCTGATGTACTTCTGGATCGAGCCCGGCTGGCACCTCAGCGGCGCCGAACTGATCGCCCCGGATTGGCTGAAAAACCTCTACAGCCTGGCGTTCGCCCTGTTGCTGGGGCATATCCTCAGCGACGTGATCGACCTGCGCCTGGATCGCCAGAGCCTGAAAATCGCCCTGCCGAGTTTCGTCATCCCCTTCGCCTGCGGCCTGGCTACCGCTATCTGGTTATTGCCGACACAGCCGTGGATCAGCTCGCTGGCGGTTGGGCTGTTGTTCGCCATTACCGCGATTCCGGTGCTGTACCTGTACCTGCGGCATATCGACTATCCGCCGGCAGCCACTCGGCGCCTGGTACAAACCGCAATCCTCATCGACCTGACCTGCTGGACCCTGTTCGCCCTGGCCCAAGGCAGTCTGCACCTGAGCAGCCTGTTGCTGCCGTTGCTGGCCGGCTGCACGCCGCTGTTGTTGCGCCTGCTGGGCCTGCGCAGGCCACTGATCTACTGTGCGGGTTTCTTTGCGCTGCTGGTGGTGGCCGAACACTACCGGCTCAACGCATTGATTGTGGGCATCGGTTACCTGCTGTGCATGGCGACCCTGAAGGTGCCGTTCGTGCCGCCCCTGCCCGCCGCCCTCATGACCGCCCTGCAGACCTGGATCGCGATCCCGCTGATCCTCACCTTCGGCATTGTGCAGATCAATGTGCACAACGCGCTGGACAGCCTTGGCTGGCTGCAACTGGTGGCCCTGTTACTGCTGCCGATTGCCAGCAAACTACTGGGCAACTGGCTCGGCCTGGGTTGGGCCGGAGAGTCTTTCGCCGGCGCCAGCCGCTGGCGCGAAAGCGTGCTGCTGAACATTCGCGGCTTGAGCGAGATCGTCTTTCTCAATCTGTTGCTGCAACAACAGCTCATCAGTGGTGCGTTGTACTTCGCGCTGATGCTGATGGGCCTCGCCGCGACGCTGCTGCCGGCCCTGCTCGGTCTGCAGCGTGCGCCCCTGAACAGTGCCACTGCGCCAAGGAATCCAAGTGTCCCTCACTGAACTGCAACGTCGTCAGGTCGTCATCATCGGTGCCGGTCCCTCCGGCGCCATTGCCGGTGCACTGCTCAAGCGCAAGGGTCACGATGTGCTGGTGATCGAACGCCAGCACTTCCCAAGGTTTTCAATTGGCGAAAGCCTGCTCTGCCATTGCCTGGATTTCGTCGAGGAAGCTGGCATGCTCGACGCGGTCAACGCCGCCGGATTCCAGCTGAAAAATGGCGCTGCCTTCGCCTGGGGCGAGCGCTACAGCGCCTTCGATTTTGGCGACACCTTCACCGCCGGCAAACCGACCACCTTCCAGGTACAGCGTGCTGACTTTGACAAGCTGCTGGCTGATCAGGCCGCCCTGCAGGGTGTGGAAATCCGCTACGGCGAGAGCATCGTCAGCGTCGACTTCGAGCGGCCGCAACCGCGTCTGATCGTCCAGCGCGAAGATGCCAGCCAGTACGTGCTGGAGGCCGCCTTCGTCCTCGACGCCAGCGGCTACGGTCGGGTCCTGCCGCGCCTGCTGGACCTTGAACTACCCTCGAATTTCCCGCCGCGCCAGGCGGTGTTTACCCATGTCCAGGACCAGATCGACAGCCCAACGTTCGACCGCGAAAAGATCCTCATCACCACCCACCCGACCCAGCGCGATATCTGGTTCTGGACCATCCCCTTCAGCAACGGTCGTTGCTCGGTGGGCGTGGTGGCGGCGGCGGAACACTTCGCTGGCCGCACGGACGACCTCGACGCCTGCCTGCAAGGCTTCATCGCCGAAACCCCAAGCCTGGCCGGCGCTCTGGAGAACGCCGTATGGGACACCGAGGCCAGGACCATCGGCGGCTACTCGGCCAACGTCAAAACCCTGCACGGACCCGGCTTCGCCTTGCTGGGCAATGCTGCGGAGTTTCTCGACCCGGTGTTTTCCTCCGGCGTGACCATTGCCATGCGCTCGGCGAGCATGGCCGCCGCCGTCCTCGATCGCCAACTGCAAGGCCAGAGTGTCGATTGGCAGAGCGAGTTCGCCGAGCCCTTGAAGCGCGGCGTCGATACCTTCCGTTGCTATGTCGAAGGCTGGTACAACGGAACCTTCCAGGACGTGATCTACCATGAGGGCGGCACCGTGGAGATCCGCCGCATGATCAGCTCGATCCTCGCCGGCTACGCCTGGGATGAGCGCAACCCGTTTGTCAGCGAAGCGCGCCGTCGATTGAAGATGATTTCGCAAATCTGTGCCCGGGACGCCACATGAACCTGATTCGTCTGATGCTGCTGTCCTGTGCCCTGCTGCTGAGTGCCTGCGCCAGTCGCGCGCCGTTGCCCGCCGCGCAACCGACCCTCGCCCTGCCGTTACAACTGCACATCGAGCAGACCGTCGACCAGCAACGCCAGGATTGGGTGTTGGTGGTTCAGCAGGAAGGCAGCGGTATTCGCTGGTCGATGATGGACCTGCTGGGCATTCCCCAGGCGCGACAGATCCTGCAGGACGGTGAATGGCAGGCTGACGGCCTGCTGCCGCCCAATCCCGAGGCCAGGGAGCTGTTCGCCGCCTTGCTGTTCGCCTTGACCCCAACAGCTGAACTGTCGGCCAACTACCCCGTCGCCTGGCAGCATGGCGCACAACGCGCGCTTCCGGAACGCTGGGACGTGCGCTACCAGCAACCGCTGAACTTTGAACTGAGGCTGATGAAGGGGCCGAAGTATCAGGTCACGCCGCTCAGTGGAGACATGCCATGACCGCCTACCTCAACGCCCTCGGGCTGGTCTGCAGCCTCGGTCGTGGCAAACGCCAGGTCGCCGAGCGCCTGTTTGCCGGGGACGACTCGGGCATGCGTGCAGCATCCGGCTGGGTGCCCGAGCGTTCGCTGCCGGTGGGCGCGGTCCAGGGCGAGCTGCCACCGATCCCCGCTGAACTGAGCCGCCACGCCAGCCGCAATAACCAGCTGCTGCTGGAGGCGGCGTTGCAGATTCGTGTCGAGATCGAACAGGCTATCCACACCTACGGTCGCGAGCGCATTGCCGTAGTGCTGGGCACCAGCACCTCGGGGATCCATGAGGCCAGTGAAAGCCTGGGGACGTACCTGCAAGCCGGGCAGTTCCCCGCTGATTATGACTATCGGCAGCAGGAGCTTGGCGCGCCAGCCGACTTTCTCGCCGACTGGCTACAGATCAGCGGCCCGGCCTACGTGATTTCCACCGCCTGCACCTCCAGCGCCCGTGCGTTGATGAGCGCCCAGCGCCTGCTCGACCTGGGCCTGTGCGACGCAGTGCTGTGCGGCGGCGTCGACAGCCTGTGCAAGCTGACGCTCAACGGCTTTTCGGCACTGGAAGCGGTGTCCGGGCAACGCTGCAATCCGTTCTCGGTCAACCGCAACGGCATCAACATCGGCGAGGCAGCGGTGCTGTTCCTGATGACCCGCTCTGCCCATGCACCCGCCATCGCCTTGTTGGGTGGCGGCGCCAGCTCTGATGCACACCATATTTCCGCACCGGAACCCGCTGGCCGTGGCGCGCTGCAAGCCATGCACAAAGCCCTGGCCCGCGCCGGCCTGCAAGCCGGGCAAATCAGCTACCTGAACCTGCACGGCACTGCCACCCAGCACAATGACGCCATGGAAAGCCGCGCCGTTGCCAGCCTGTTTCCCGAGGGCCTGCCCTGCTCCTCGACCAAGCCCCTGACCGGCCATACCCTCGGTGCAGCCGGCGCCCTGGAAGCTGCGTTTTGCTGGCTAAGCCTGAGCCCGGACAACCCCGACAACCGCCTGGCGCCGCACCTCTGGGATGGCCAGGCCGATCCCGAACTGCCAGCGCTGCACTGGGTGACCCCGCAAGATCGCCTGGCGTCCACAGCTGCGCGCTACCTGATGAGTAATTCCTTCGCCTTCGGTGGCAACAACGTCAGCCTGATTATCGGAGACGCACCATGATTGACTGGCCGCTCGCCGAACTGCTGCCCCACGCCGGCGACATGATTCTCATCGACCAGGTACTGGCCTTTGACGAAGAACAGATCCACACCCGCATGACGGTCAAGCCCGGCGGTTTGTTCAGCCGCGAGGACGGCAGCCTGCCGGCCTGGGTCGGCATTGAGCTGATGGCCCAGACCGTCGCCGCTTTTGCCGGCTGCCGGGCCCGCGAGGAAGGCCGCGCGGTGGAACTCGGGTTCCTGCTTGGCAGTCGAAAATTCGAATGCAACGTCGATCACTTCCCGGTGGGGACCGAACTCACCCTGCATGGCCGGCGATCGCTTGAGGATGACAACGGCATGGGCGTGTTCGAATGCCATATCGATGCGCCGGGCATCCACGCCAGCGCCCGCTTGAATGTGTTCAAGCCGCCCAAGGCGGCTCACTATCTCGATCCACCCAGAGAGTCCCGCGATGACTGAATCCGTACTGGTCACCGGCTCCAGCCGTGGCATCGGCCGCGCCATTGCCTTGCGCCTGGCGCAGGCCGGGCATGACATTGTCGTGCATTGCCGCAGCGGCCTGGCAGAAGCCAGCGCAGTGCAGGCCGAGATCGAAGCCCTGGGCCGCAACGCTCGGGTGCTGCAATTCGACGTGTCCGATCGCGCCGCCTGCAAGACTGCGCTGGAAGCCGATGTCGAGGCCCATGGCGCCTACTATGGCGTGGTGCTCAATGCCGGACTGACCCGCGACGGCGCATTCCCCGCACTGAGCGAGGACGATTGGGACGTTGTGCTGCGCACCAACCTCGACGGTTTCTACAACGTGCTGCACCCGGTCATGATGCCGATGATCCGCCGCCGCGCAGCGGGACGAATCGTCTGCATCACCTCGGTCTCCGGACTGATCGGCAATCGCGGCCAGGTCAACTACAGCGCCTCCAAGGCCGGCCTGATCGGCGCGGCAAAAGCGTTGGCGATCGAATTGGCCAAGCGCAAAATAACCGTTAACTGTGTCGCACCCGGCTTGATCGACACGGCCATGCTCGACGACAACGTGCCGGTGGAAGAACTGATGAAAATGATCCCCGCACAACGCATGGGCACCCCGGAAGAGGTGGCCGGCGCGGTGAATTTCCTGATGTCGGCGGAAGCCTCGTACATCACCCGGCAAGTGCTGGCCGTCAATGGAGGGCTGTGCTGATGAAGCGCGTCGTCGTCACCGGCATGGCCGGCATCACCTCCCTGGGCAGCGACTGGGCAACCATCTCCGGGCATTTCAAGGCCAACCATAGCGGCATCCGCCGAATGCACGAGTGGGATCGCTTCACCGAACTGAACACCCGCCTGGCCGGACCGATCGATGATTTTCAGGTGCCCGGACACTGGACCCGCAAACAGCTGCGCAGCATGGGCCGGGTGTCGCGGCTGGCTGTGGGTGCGGCTGAGCGCGCGCTCGCCGATGCCGGCTTGCTCGGCGACGAGTCGATCAAGGACGGGCGCATGGGCGTCGCTTGCGGCTCGTCCACCGGCAGCACCGACGAGATCAAGGCCTTCGGCAACATGCTGCTGAACTCGGTGGCAGAAGGACTCAACGCCAACTCCTACGTGCGCATGATGCCCCACACCACGGCGGCCAATATCAGCATCTTCTTCGGCCTGACCGGTCGCCTGATCCCCACCTCCAGCGCCTGCACCAGCGGCAGCCAGGGCATCGGCTACGCCTACGAAGCCATCAAGTTCGGCCGCCTGCCGCTGATGCTCGCCGGCGGCGCCGAAGAACTGTGCCCGACCGAGGCGATGGTGTTCGACGCGCTCTACGCCACCAGCCTGAAAAACGACGCACCGCAAACCAGCCCACGGCCCTACGACAGCGCCCGCGACGGCCTGGTGATCGGCGAAGGCGCCGGCATGCTGGTGCTCGAAGAACTCGAACACGCCCTGGCCCGAGGCGCCCATATCCACGCGGAAATCGTCGGCTTCGGCAGCAACGCCGACGGCCAGCACACCACCCGTCCCGAACAGGCCACCATGCGCCGGGCGATGGAACTGGCGCTCGAGGATGCCGACCTGCAACCCGCGGCAATCGGTTACGTCAACGGCCACGGCACCGCCACCGAACAGGGCGACATTGCCGAAACCCAGGCCACCAGCAGCCTGTTCGGCAGCCACATGCCCATCAGCTCGCAGAAAAGCTTCCTCGGCCACACACTCGGCGCCTGTGGCGCACTGGAGTCGTGGTTCAGCATCGAAATGCTCAATCGCGACGACTACGCCCACACCTTCAACCTCGACCACATCGACCCCCAATGCGGCGCCCTGGACTACCTGCGTGGCGAATTCCGGCAGATGAGCAATCGGTATGTGATGAACAATAATTTTGCGTTTGGTGGGGTGAATACGTCGTTGGTTTTTCGGCGGTGGTTGTGATGTTGATCTGGTTGCCAGCGAAAGCGCTGTAACAGTCGAGATCAAGGTCGCCTGATCATCCGCTATCGCCGGCAGCCGGCTCCCACAGGTCCACCTACACCCTGCTCGTCAGCAACTCGACAAACGCTCGCGCCATCGGCGATTTCTGGTCTTTGCGCTGGACTAGCCACACCGCCGTCTCCGCCGCCGGGTCGAGCAAGGGGCGGTAGACCACGCCGTCGATGCGCATGCGTTGGTAGGACGCCGGTAGTACCGAGACGCCCAGGCCCGCCGCCACCAGGCCGATGATGGTCATGGCTTCTCCGGCTTCCTGGGCGAAATGCGGGCTGAAGCCGGCGTCGCGGGCCAGGCTCAGCAGTTGCGCGTACAGACCGCTGCCGTAGCTGCGCGGGAAAAACACGAAAGGCTCATGGGCCAGAGCCGAGAGGAACAAGCCTTCCTCGCTGCCCAGCGACAGCGGATCCTTGGAGCTGAGGACCGCCACCAGTGGTTCACGGTTGAGCTCGACTACCTGCAGCGAATCCGGCAACGGCAGGGGGCGCATGATGCCGATCTGGATTGACTCGTCCACCAGCGCATCGGCCACCTGGGTGCTGCTCATTTCCCGCAGGTTCAGATGCACTGCCGGGAAGCGCTGGCGAAAGCCGAAGATCGCTTGCGGAATGGTCGAGTTGAAGGGCGCCGACGAGGTGAAGCCGATTTTCAGTTCGCCCAGCTCACCGAGTTGCGCCCGTCGCGCGACGTCCGCCGCCTTGTCGACTTGCGCCAGCACCAGCCGCGCCTCCTCGAGAAACAAACGCCCCGCCTCGCTGAGCTCGACCCGACGATTGGTACGCTCGAACAGACGCGCGCCCACTTCCTGCTCCAGCACCTGGATCTGCTGGCTCAGCGGCGGCTGAGAGATGCCCAGTGCCTGTGCGGCGCGGCCAAAATGCAGTTCTTCGGCGACGGCGATGAAGTAGCGCAGATGACGCAATTCCATGGGATTTCCATTAGGTCGTGAAAGCTATCAAACAGGTCGAACAATATATTGGATAGAAACATTAGCCGGCTATATGCTTTTTCCATTGCCTGCTGTGCCCTGTACTCCCGAGGTCCCCGTGAAAACTGTTGCTGCGCCACTCGCCCATGATCTCCCCCCCACCGCGCTGGACGATCAACTCAATTCGCTGAACGAGATCTACATCGAAAAAGGCACGCCGATGTTCCTGCGCACGGTGCTGGCGCTGTTCTGCGGCGGCTTCGCGACCTTCGCCCTGCTGTACTGCGTGCAGCCGATGATGCCGATGTTCTCCCAGGAGTTTTCGATCAATGCGGCGCAGAGCAGCCTGATCCTTTCGGTCTCCACCGGCATGCTCGCCATCGGCCTGCTGATCACCGGCCCCATCTCCGACCGCATCGGGCGCAAGCCGGTGATGGTCGCCGCGTTGTTCGCCGCTGCCCTTTGCACCCTGGCCAGCGCGCTGATGCCGACCTGGGAAGGCATTCTGCTGATGCGCGCCCTGACCGGCCTGTCCCTGAGCGGGCTGGCGGCGGTGGCCATGACTTACCTGAGCGAAGAAATTCATCCACAACACATCGGCCTGGCGATGGGCCTGTACATCGGCGGCAATGCCATTGGCGGGATGAGCGGACGATTGATCGTCGGGGTGCTGATCGACTTCGTCAGTTGGCACACCGCGATGCTGGTGATCGGCGGTCTGGCCCTGATCGCCGCCGCGCTGTTCTGGAAAGTCCTACCCGAGTCGCGCAACTTCCGCTCACGTTCCCTGCACCCGCGCAGCCTGCTGGACGGCTTCACCATGCACTTTCGCGACGCCGGCCTGCCGCTGCTGTTCCTTGAGGCCTTTGTGCTGATGGGCGCCTTCGTCACCCTGTTCAACTACATCGGCTACCGCCTGCTGGCCGCGCCTTACCACATGGACCAGGCCTTCGTCGGGCTGCTGTCGGTGGTGTACCTGTCGGGGATCTACAGTTCGGCGAAAATCGGCTCGCTGGCGGACCGCCTGGGACGCCGTAAAGTGCTGTGGGGCACTATTGTGCTGATGCTCGCCGGTCTCGCGGTGACCATGCTCAGCCCGCTGCCGCTGGTGATTCTCGGCATGCTGATCTTCACCTTCGGCTTCTTCGGCGCACATTCGGTCGCCAGCAGCTGGATCGGCCGCCGCGCCACCAAAGCCAAGGGCCAGGCATCGTCGCTGTACCTGTTCAGCTACTACGCCGGGGGAAGCATCGCCGGCACGGTGGGCGGCGTGTTCTGGCACCAGGGCGGCTGGAACGGCATCGGGTTGTTCATCGGCACGCTGCTGGTGATTGCACTGCTGGTCGCATTGAAGCTGGCGAAGTTGCCGACCCTGGCAGAGAGCGCCAAGTCCTGACGCAAAAAAGGGCCGCATGGCGGCCCTTGGGGAGAAACACGGTCTTAGTTGAGAATTTCCACCCGATCGACATCGATCTCACGCTTGAGCAGGCCCTTTTCCACTTCACCGGTCAGCTTGACCCGGGTTTTGTCGTTGAAGGCGACCGCCGGTAGGTCCTCATCATCGATTTCAACGGTGACCGTACCGCTGGAATCCTTGAACTCGTATTTGTCGTCGTTGTTCAGCTTCTTCACCACAAAGCCCTGCAGGACGACAGGCGTGTCGTCAGCCGCTTCGTTGGCCGCGGCCACAGTGGTGATGGGCTCGGCACCCGGCCCGGTGTAACCGGCAGCCAGGACCGCGGTGCTGAACAGGGGGGCAACGAGCAGAGCGAGGTAGTGTGCTTTCATGGCGATGGTTCCATCTGGATTTCGATGGACTCAGCGTAAACAGGCTCGCTGAATTGAAACTTAATCTGCGTGCAAAAAAACGCCCGGCATTTGCCGGGCGTTTTTTATCGGGTCACGATCACTCGTGATACTGCGCCGACAACTCGTGCACCGCACGCAGGAAGGCACCGGCGTGTTCCGGATCGACTTCCGGGGTGATGCCGTGGCCGAGGTTGAACACGTGGCCGCTGCCTTTGCCGTAGCTGGCGAGGATCCGCCCGACTTCGCTGCGAATGGTTTCTGGCTTGGCGTACAGCACGGTCGGGTCCATGTTGCCTTGCAGGGCGACTTTGCTGCCGACGCGCTCGCGGGCGCTGCCAATGTCGCAAGTCCAGTCCAGGCCCAGTGCATCTGCACCGGCATCGGCGATGCTTTCCAGCCACAGGCCACCGCCCTTGGTGAACAGGATCACCGGCACCTTGCGCCCTTCGTGCTCACGAATCAGGCCGCTGACGATTTTCTTCATGTAGGCCAGGGAGAACTCCTGGTAGGCCGCCGCCGACAGGCTACCGCCCCAGCTGTCGAAGATCTGCACCGCTTGCGCGCCCGCCATAATCTGGCCGTTGAGGTAGCTGGTGACGGTCTGGGCCAGCTTGTCCAGCAACAGGTGCAGGGCCTGCGGGTTGTCGTAGAGCATGGTTTTGGTCTTGCGGTAGTCTTTCGACGAGCCGCCTTCGACCATGTAGGTGGCCAGGGTCCACGGGCTGCCGGCAAAACCGATCAGCGGCACACGGCCATTCAGTTCGCGACGGATGGTGCTGACTGCGTCCATCACGTAGCCGAGGTCTTTGTGCGGATCAGGAATGGGCAGAGCTTCGATGTCGGCCAGGGTGCTGACGACTTTCTTGAAGCGCGGACCTTCACCGGTTTCGAAGTACAGGCCCTGGCCCATGGCATCGGGGATGGTCAGAATATCGGAAAACAGGATCGCCGCATCCAGCTGTGGATAACGGTCGAGCGGCTGCAACGTGACTTCGCAAGCGAACGATGGGTTCATGCACAGGCTCATGAAGTCACCGGCCTTGGCGCGGCTGGCGCGGTATTCAGGCAGGTAGCGACCGGCCTGACGCATCATCCACACGGGCGTGACGTCTACGGGTTGCTTGAGCAGGGCGCGAAGGAAACGGTCGTTCTTCAGGGCAGTCATGTCGGCATCCGGAAAAAAAGTGCGGGCATTTTCTCAGAGCCGGACGCAAAAGGCACGAATGCAGGTCAGCCTTTTGTCTATCGGGTCAATTTGTCGCAATGAAATACGGAGTTTAGCAACTCCGCGAAACAACTGTGGGAACGAGCCTGCTCGCGAAGGGGCCGGTACATCCAACATTGATGTTGGCTGACAGACCGCTTTCGCGAGCAGGCTCGCTCCCACATTTGATCCCATTTCAAATCGAAATCGGGTTTTATACGCCCAAGTAATCCAGGATCCCTTCGGCGGCATTGCGGCCTTCGAAGATCGCGGTTACCACCAGATCGGAACCGCGCACCATGTCGCCACCGGCGAAGATTTTCGGGTTGCTGGTCTGGTGCTTGTACTGACCTTGTTCCGGCGCCACGACGCGGCCCTGGCTGTCGGTCTGAATGCTGAACTGCTCGAACCACGGCGCCGGGCTTGGGCGGAAACCGAAGGCGATGACCACGGCGTCGGCCGGGATGATCTCTTCGGAACCCGGGATCGGCTCGGGGCTGCGACGGCCACGGGCGTCCGGCTCGCCGAGACGGGTCTCGACTACCTTCACGCCTTCGACCTTGTCTTCACCAACAATGGCGATCGGCTGGCGGTTGTAGAGGAACTTCACGCCTTCTTCCTTGGCGTTCTTCACCTCTTTGCGCGAGCCCGGCATGTTCGCTTCGTCACGACGGTAGGCGCAGGTCACCGACTTGGCGCCCTGGCGGATCGACGTACGGTTGCAGTCCATGGCCGTGTCGCCGCCGCCCAGCACCACAACCTTCTTGCCTTTCATGTCGACGAAATCTTCCGGCGACTTTTCAAAACCCAGGTTGCGATTGACGTTGGCGATCAGGAAGTCCAGCGCGTCGTATACGCCCGGCAGGTCCTCACCGGCAAAGCCGCCCTTCATGTAGGTGTAGGTGCCCATGCCCATGAACACGGCATCGTATTCCTCGAGCAGTTGCTCCATGGTCACGTCCTTGCCGACCTCAGTGTTGAGGCGGAATTCGATGCCCATGCCGCTGAAGACTTCGCGACGATTGCTCAGCACGGTCTTTTCCAGCTTGAACTCGGGGATGCCGAAGGTCAGCAGGCCACCGATTTCCGGGTTCTTGTCGAACACCACCGGGGTCACGCCACCGCGCACCAGTACGTCGGCACAGCCCAGGCCCGCCGGGCCCGCGCCAATGATCGCGACGCGCTTGCCGGTCGGCTTGACCTTGGACATGTCCGGACGCCAGCCCATGGCAAAGGCGGTATCGGTGATGTACTTCTCCACCGAACCAATGGTCACCGCGCCGAAACCGTCGTTGAGGGTACAGGCACCCTCGCACAGACGGTCCTGCGGGCACACCCGGCCGCAGACTTCCGGCAGGGTGTTGGTCTGGTGCGACAGTTCGGCGGCGGCGAGGATGTTGCCCTCGGCCACCAGCTTCAGCCAGTTGGGAATGAAGTTGTGCACCGGGCACTTCCATTCGCAATACGGGTTACCGCAACCCAGGCAGCGGTGGGCCTGGTCGGCCGACTGCTGGGGTTTGAACGGTTCGTAGATTTCCACGAACTCTTTCTTGCGTTGACGCAACAGTTTCTTCTTCGGATCCTTGCGCCCGACCTCGATGAACTGGAAGTCATTATTCAGACGTTCAGCCATTGTTAAAACCTCATCAAACTCTTCAGGCGCATATCACTGCGGGTTGGCACGGGTGCTGGAAAGCAACGACTTCAGGTTGGCAGCCTTCGGCTTGACCAGCCAGAAACGACGCAGGTAGTCATCAAGGTTCTCGGCGAGTTCACGACCCCACTCGCTATCGGTTTCCTCGACGTACTCGTTCAGCACGTTCTGCAGGTGGCTGCGATAGGCTTCCATCGCCTCGCCGCTGATCCGCTGGATTTCCACCAGTTCGTGGTTGACCCGGTCAACGAAGCTGTTGTCCTGGTCGAGCACATAGGCGAAACCGCCGGTCATGCCAGAGCCGAAGTTGTAACCGGTCTTGCCCAGGACGCAGACGAAACCACCGGTCATGTACTCGCAGCAGTGATCGCCAGTGCCTTCCACGACGGTGTGGGCACCGGAGTTACGCACGGCGAAACGCTCACCCGCAGTACCGGCGGCGAACAGCTTGCCGCCTGTGGCGCCGTACAGGCAGGTGTTGCCGATAATGGCACTGTCCTGCGTGCGGTAGACGCTACCTTTTGGCGGCACGATGACCAGCTTGCCGCCGGTCATGCCCTTGCCGACGTAGTCGTTGGCGTCGCCTTCCAGGTACATGTTCAGGCCGCCGGCGTTCCACACGCCGAAGCTCTGCCCGGCAGTGCCCTTGAAGCGGAAGGTGATTGGCGCATTGGCCATACCCTGGTTGCCGTGTTTGCGGGCGATTTCGCCGGAGATCCGCGCACCAATGGAACGGTCGCAGTTGCAGATATCCAGGGCGAATTCGGCGCCGCTCAGGTCATTGATCGCCGAAGTGGCCATATCGACCATCTTCTCGGCCAGCAGGCCCTTGTCGAACGGCGGGTTGCGATCGACTTGGCAGAACTGCGGCTTGTCGGCCGGAACGTGATCGCTGCCGAGCAATGGCGTCAGATCCAGGTGGTGCTGCTTGGCAGTCTGGCCTTCGAGGATTTCCAGCAGATCGGTACGGCCGATCAGTTCCTCGAGGGAGCGCACGCCCAGCTTGGCCAGCCACTCACGAGTTTCCTCGGCGACGTAGGTGAAGAAGTTCACCACCATGTCGACGGTGCCGATGTAGTGATCCTTGCGCAGCTTCTCGTTCTGCGTTGCCACGCCGGTGGCGCAGTTGTTCAGGTGGCAGATACGCAGGTATTTGCAGCCCAGGGCGATCATTGGCGCGGTGCCGAAGCCGAAGCTTTCAGCGCCGAGGATGGCCGCTTTGATCACGTCGAGGCCGGTTTTCAGGCCACCGTCGGTTTGTACCCGGACTTTGCCGCGCAGGTCGTTGCCGCGCAGGGTCTGGTGGGTTTCGGCCAGGCCGAGTTCCCACGGCGCACCGGCGTACTTGATCGAGGTCAGCGGCGATGCACCGGTGCCGCCGTCGTAGCCGGAGATGGTGATCAGGTCAGCATAGGCCTTGGCCACACCGGCGGCGATGGTGCCGACGCCCGCTTCTGCCACCAGTTTCACCGAGACCAGCGCCTTCGGGTTGACCTGTTTCAGGTCGAAAATCAGCTGCGACAAGTCTTCGATCGAGTAGATGTCGTGGTGCGGTGGCGGCGAAATCAGAGTCACGCCCGGCACGGCATAACGCAGTTTGGCGATCAGACCGTTGACCTTGCCGCCTGGCAATTGACCACCCTCGCCCGGCTTGGCGCCCTGGGCGACCTTGATCTGCAGCACTTCGGCGTTAACCAGGTATTCCGGGGTTACACCGAAACGGCCGGTGGCCACCTGCTTGATTTTCGAGCTCTTGATGGTGCCGTAGCGCGCCGGGTCTTCACCACCTTCACCGGAGTTAGAACGCGCCCCCAGGCGGTTCATGGCTTCGGCCAGGGCTTCGTGAGCTTCCGGCGACAGTGCGCCCAGCGAGATACCGGCGGAGTCAAAGCGCTTGAGCACCGACTCCAGCGGCTCGACTTCGCTGAGGTCCAGCGGCGTATCGAGGGTCTTGACCTTGAACAGGTCGCGGATCATCGACACCGGACGGTTGTCCACCAGCGTCGTGTATTCCTTGAACTTGCTGTAGTCGCCCTGCTGCACAGCGGCTTGCAGGGTGTTGACCACGTCCGGGTTGTAGGCGTGGTATTCGCCACCGTGGACGAACTTCAGCAGGCCGCCTTGCTGGATCGGCTTGCGCGGGCTCCAGGCTTCAACGGCCAGGGCTTTCTGCTCGGCTTCGATGTCGACGAAACGTGCACCCTTGATGCGGCTTGGCACGCCACGGAAGCTCAGGTCGCAGACTTCCTGGGACAGACCGATGGCCTCAAACAACTGTGCACCACGGTACGAAGCGATGGTCGAGATGCCCATCTTCGAGAGGATCTTCAACAGGCCCTTGGTGATGCCTTTACGGTAGTTCTTGAACACCTCATAGAGGTCGCCCAGCACTTCACCGGTACGGATCAGGTCACCCAGCACTTCGTAGGCCAGGAACGGATAGACCGCCGACGCACCGAAGCCGATCAACACTGCGAAGTGGTGAGGATCGCGCGCGGTGGCGGTCTCGACCAGGATGTTGGAGTCGCAACGCAGGCCTTTTTCCGTCAGACGGTGGTGCACCGCGCCGGTGGCCAACGAAGCGTGGACCGGCAGTTTGCCGGGCGCAATGTGGCGGTCGCTCAGGACGATCTGAGTCCGACCGGCACGCACGGCCTCTTCGGCCTGGTCAGCGATGTTGCGCACCGCAGCTTCAAGGCCCAGGGCCTCGTCGTAGTTGAGGTCGATGACCTGGCGTTCAAAGCCCGGGCGATCGAGGTTCATCAGCGAGCGCCACTTGGCCGGCGAGATTACCGGCGAGCTGAGGATCACGCGCGAGGCATGCTCCGGCGACTCCTGGAAGATGTTGCGCTCGGCACCGAGGCAGATCTCCAGCGACATGACGATGGCTTCACGCAGCGGGTCGATCGGCGGGTTGGTCACCTGCGCGAACTGCTGGCGGAAGTAGTCGTACGGAGTGCGCACGCGCTGGGACAGCACGGCCATCGGCGTATCGTCGCCCATCGAGCCCACGGCTTCGTAGCCTTGCTCGCCCAATGGACGCAGTACTTGGTCACGCTCCTCGAAGGTGACCTGGTACATCTTCATATATTGCTTGAGCTGATCGACGTCGTAGAACGCCGAGCCGTGGTCGTTGTCTTCCATGGTCGCCTGGATACGCAGGGCATTCTTGCGCAGCCATTGCTTGTACGGATGACGGGACTTCAGGCGGTTGTCGATCGCGTCAGTGTCGAGGATCTGCCCGGTTTCAGTGTCCACGGCAAAGATCTGCCCCGGACCAACGCGGCCCTTGGCAATCACGTCTTCAGGCTGGTAGTTCCAGACGCCGATTTCCGAGGCCAGGGTGATGAAGCCGTTCTTGGTGGTGACCCAGCGTGCCGGACGCAGACCGTTACGGTCGAGCAGGCACACCGCGTAGCGACCATCGGTCATGACCACGCCGGCCGGGCCGTCCCACGGCTCCATGTGCATCGAGTTGTATTCGTAGAACGCACGCAGGTCCGGGTCCATGGTCTCGACGTTCTGCCACGCTGGCGGAATGATCATCCGCACGCCACGAAACAGGTCGATACCGCCGGTGACCATCAGCTCCAGCATGTTGTCCATGCTCGAGGAGTCGGAACCCACGCGGTTAACCAGCGGGCCGAGTTCTTCCAGGTCCATCAAATCGTTGGTGAACTTGGTGCGACGGGCCTGGGCCCAGTTGCGGTTGCCGGTGATGGTGTTGATCTCGCCGTTGTGCGCCAGGAAGCGGAACGGTTGGGCCAACGGCCATTTCGGCAAAGTGTTGGTAGAGAAGCGCTGGTGGAACACGCAGATTGCGGTCTGCAGGCGCTGGTCGCTGAGGTCTGGATAGAAGGCGGTGAGGTCCGCCGGCATCATCAGGCCTTTGTAGATAATGGTCTTGTGGGAAAAGCTGCAGACGTAGTGGTCGGTGTCGGCGGCGTTGGCCACGGACGAGCGACGACGGGAGCTGAACAGCTTGATGGCCATGTCCTGATCGCTCAGGCCATCACCACCGATGAACACTTGCTCGATCTGCGGCAAACGCTCCAGGGCCAGGCGCCCGAGCACGCTGGTGTCGATTGGCACTTTGCGCCAGCCGATCAATTGCAGGCCCTCAGCCAGGATCTCGCGGTTCATGTTCTCGCGAGCAGCTTCGGCTTTCACCGGATCCTGGTTGAAAAACACCATGCCCACTGCATATTGCTTGGGCATTTCGACGCCGAAGGTTTCCTGGGCGATCGCTCGCAGGAACTGGTCCGGCTTCTGAATAAGCAGACCGCAACCGTCACCGGTCTTGCCGTCGGCGTTGATCCCACCACGGTGGGTCATGCAGGTCAGGGCCTCAATGGCCGTTTGCAAAAGGGTATGACTGGGCTCGCCCTGCATATGGGCTATCAGGCCGAAGCCGCAGTTATCCTTGAATTCATCTGGTTGGTACAGACCTGCTTTCATAGACACTTTCTCACCAGGCTGCCTCTTATCGAGGCAAATTTCTTTTCAATTCAACCACTTACCATCCACGCCGAACGAACGCCAGCTTTGCGGGGGCAAAAGGGAGGTCATTGTACACACCGACACAGACGCCCACAAATTTGACGACGAAATGTCGCAAATTCATGTCGCATTTATGAAAGGTTTAAAGCTATCTACTGTGCTAGTCAAAACTTTTTTCAATTTTGACCGCACGACTCAAAAACTACTGTGACGCAGACACCACAAGGCACGCGGCCTCCAGGGCAGCATGCCTTGTAGAAATTTTGAGGTGCCGGGAGAGGCGGCCTGGGTAAGGCCGCCGAATCTTCAGCGAGCTGTTGCCAGTTCCTGTTGGACGCTGGCGACAGAGCGAGGCCAAGGTTTACCAGCCTGAACCTTCGCTGGCAAGGCCTTGATGGCAGATACGGCCGCATCGCGATTGGCGAAGTTGCCATAGGTGATGACGTAAAGCGGCTTGCCGTTCAGGACTTTCTTGAAGTAACGGTACTCACCGCCCTGCTCCTTGACGAAGCTCTGTGCCGCCGCTTCGGAGCTGGTGCCGAGAATCTGCACGACGTAATTGCCAGGCTTCTGACCGGCGTACCAGGTGCCGCCAGCTGCCGCCGGTGTCGCTTTTGCGACAGTTGCCGGCTTCTCGACCGGTTTGGTCACCGGTGCAGGCTTAACCACAGGGGCTGGAGCTGGCTTGGCGACTGGCGCAGGGGCTGGTTTGGCAACGGCGACTTGCGTCGGGGCTGGAACAGGTTTGGCCGCCGGTGCTGGTGCCGGGCCAGCTGCAACGCCAGCAGGCGGGGCGATAGTGGTCACGGTCGGTGGCACCGAGCTGGACCCAGGCACCGAAACGCCATCGTCACCTTCGGTAATGCCACCGGCTTCCTCAGCCAATGGACCGCGCATGACCGGCTGCGATTGCCCGACCAACGGCAACGGCATGGGCTGGGTATTGCCGGCAAATTCGACCGACGGCGCAGCACCATTGGCACCCTGGCCCAGGGGCAATTGCGCCTGCTCGTTAGCCGGCGCACCGGTGGTTGGTGCTTTGCTGCGACCCGGCAAGAGCCAGGCGGCAGCCACCGCAACCACGACCACGGCAGATATCGCCAATACGTGTTTCTTCGGCATGTTGAACCCCATACTTGGACGCTTCACCGCAGAACGGCTGGCGATCATGGCTTCGATCATCGCATCGCGAGCCACCTGATTGATGTTTCCAGGCCAGCCCTCGGAGCTTTCGTGAATCTCAGAGATCTGATTTGCGGTGAAAAGTTCGATTCCACGGCCCGCACCCTCGAGACGCTGCCCGAGGTATTCCCGAGTCTCTTCTTCGGTGTAAGGCTGCAATTCGATAACGTGGAAACGCTCTTCTTCGGTGCTCAACTGATCCAGACCGGCGATCAGAGAAGGCTCGCCAAACAGGAACACATGGGGACGCCCTTCCGGCGCACCGGCAGCCAAGGCCAGCAAGACTTCCAGGGCCGACTCGTCGAGCTGCTCGGCATCGTCCACCAGCATGTAGACTTCCTGGCCGGTCAGTGCGAGCTGCACCACCTGCTTGAGAATTGCCCCCACCTCTGCGTCGGCAACGTCCAGTGCCTGCGCCACCTGCCGCAATACACCTGCCGCATCGCCGGCGCCACGGGCGGACACAACCACACTCTGCACCGACTGCTTGTTGGTGCTGGCAACCAGCGCCTGGCGCAGCAAAGTCTTGCCGCTGCCCAAGGGGCCGGTGACCACCAACAGCAACTGGCTGTAACGGGCCAGATGGTGCAACTGTCCGAGCACAGATTTGCGCTGGGCAGGGAAAAACTTGAAGCCAGGCACCCGCGGAGCGAAGGGGTCATGGTTCAGCTGGAAGTGGCCTAGGAACGCCTCGTCGGCATGCAAACTGGTCATCGGGATCTTATTAACCTTTAAGCTGAGCCAGGGCGCGGTAATCCGCTCCCAGCGTTGCCTGTAAAATCTCTTTCGGATAATCGTCGGTGACAACTGCTTCACCCATGCGGCGCAACAACACCAGGCGCAAACGTCCGTCGATTACTTTCTTGTCAATTGCCATGTGCTCGAGAAAATCCGCCTCGGTCATCTCCTCGGGAGGAATGACCGGCAACCCGGCGCGCTGGAACAGGGCAATGCCCCGATCGCGCTCCTGGGCCGTGATCCAGCCGAGGCGTGCTGACATGTCCAGCGCCATCACGGTGCCAGCAGCGACTGCCTCACCGTGTAGCCAGACACCATAGCCCATGTGGGTTTCGATGGCGTGGCCGAAGGTATGGCCCAGGTTCAGCGTGGCCCGCACGCCGGATTCACGCTCGTCGGCACCGACCACCGCCGCCTTGGCCGCGCAAGAGCGCTCGATGGCGTAGGTCAGGGCGTCCTGGTCGAGTGCCCGCAGGCGATCGATGTTTTCTTCGAGCCAGGTCAGGAAGGGCTCATCGCAGATCAGCCCGTATTTGATCACTTCGGCCAGCCCGGCGGAGAGCTCGCGGGCCGGCAGCGTATTGAGGGTCGCGGTATCGATCAGCACCACGTTGGGCTGATAGAAGGCGCCGACCATGTTCTTGCCCAGCGGATGGTTGATACCGGTCTTGCCGCCCACCGACGAGTCGACTTGCGACAACAGGGTGGTCGGCACCTGAATGAAATCGACCCCACGCTGGTAGCAGGCCGCGGCAAAACCGGCCATATCGCCAATCACCCCGCCGCCCAGAGCGATCACGGTGGTGCGCCGATCATGGCGCGCGGTCAGCAAGCCATCGAAAATGGTTTGCAGGGTTTCCCAGGTCTTGAAGGCTTCGCCGTCGGGCAACACCACGGAAATCACTGAATAACCTGCGAGGCTGCGGGTCAGACGCTCCAGATAAAGCGGCGCAACCGTCTCGTTGGAGATAATTGCCACTTGCCGCCCTGCGATATGCGGCGCCAGCAGCTCGGGCTGATCCAGCAACCCTTCACCAATATGAATCGGGTAGCTACGCTCGCCTAGATCGACCTTAAGTGTCTGCATGTGTCCCCACAGAAAAGTTGGAATCAGGCGTCCCGCCTTGCGCTATCGACGGGTAACGTCTGCCTGTGTGACGTTGCCCGTTGCTGATGCGCCACACTCGCCGGCCATCATGACGCGACGCCGAGGATAGCGCATTTCGCCGCCTGAATTAACGGGGAGGCAGTTGCTGCAAGCGTTCCAGAATATCCAGCACGACCATGCGCGGCGGCCGCTCATCGGTTTCCACCACGACGTCGGCGATTTCCCGATACAGCGGATCGCGCAGCGTCAGCAGATCACGCAGGGTTTTAGCCGGATCGGCGGTGCGCAGCAATGGACGATTGCGGTCACGCGCCGTGCGCCCGACCTGCTGCTCGACCGAAGCATGCAAATACACCACCCGCCCGCCGGCATGCAGCGCGTGACGGTTGGCTTCACGCATCACGGCACCGCCACCGGTCGCCAGCACCACGCCATCGAGCTCACAGAGCTCGGCGATCATTGCCTGCTCGCGATCACGGAAGCCGGGTTCGCCTTCTTTATCGAAGATCCACGGGATATTGGCGCCTGTGCGCAATTCAATTTCCTTATCGGAATCCTTGAACGGCAGACGCAGCTCTTTGGCCAGCAAGCGACCGATGGTGCTTTTACCCGCACCCATCGGCCCAACAAGAATCAAATTTCGCACAGAATCAATGACTCACAGCAATCGCCTGGTTATTCATGATACGCGGAGTGAGAAATACCAGCAGCTCGGATTTTTTCTCCGCCACCACGTCACGCCGGAAAAGGCGGCCAAGATACGGCACATCACCGAGAAATGGCACCTTATCTACGACCTTGCTTTGAGTATTTGAGAAAACCCCACCAATAACGATGGTTTCACCATCGATTACGAGCACCTTGGCATTGACCTCGTTTTTCCTGATAGGCGGCACATCCTGCACTTTGTTCAAGTAATCAGGCTCATCCTTGGTCACCTTGACCACCATGATGATGCGGTTGTCCGGCGTGATCTGCGGAGTGACTTCCAGAGACAGCGAGGCCTCCTTGAAAGAGACCGAGGTCGCGCCGTTGGCGCCGGCCTGCTGATAGGGGATCTCGGTGCCCTTGAGGATTTTCGCGACCTCCTTGTCGGACGTAAGCACTTTGGGCTGGGAGATAATTTCACCGTTGCCGGTTTTTTCCATTGCGGTCAGCTCCAGGTCGAGTAACAGGTTGTCGCTGACGAACCCGACCCCCAGCCCCGAGGTGGCACCTACTGCGCCCATGTCGACGAACGGCGCACTACCGGACTCACCTGGACTCCCTGCACCCGAAGCGCTCCAGTTGCCTCGCCGAATCGATCCACCCCAGCGCACCCCAAGGCTTTTGTCGTAATCCACGTTCACCTCGACGATGCGCGCTTCAATCATCACCTGGCGCACCGGAACGTCCAACTGAGCGACGATTTGCCGTAACTCGTCCAGACGTTCCTGGGTCTGGTACGCAATGATGTTATTGGTCCGGTCGTCAACGGTCAGCGAACCCCGCTCTACAGGTCTGACTCCGGTGACTGACTGGAATAGCTGAGCGATATCCGCCGCCTTGGCGTAGTTGACCTGCAAAAGCTCTCGCCGCAAGGGCGCCAGTTCGGCTACGCGCTGTTGCGATTCAAGCTCCTGGCGCTCGCGGTTTGCGATGTCTTGTGCCGGAGCGACCAACAACACATTGCCAACCTGACGCTTGTCCAGGCCCTTGGTCTTGAGCACCAGATCCAGAGCCTGGTCCCAGGGCACGTCGTGGAGGCGCAACGTGATGCTGCCTTGCACGGCATCGCTGGCCACCAGATTGAGCTGAGTGAAATCGGCTATGAGCTGCAGCACCGAGCGCACCTCAATGTCCTGAAAATTCAACGACAGCTTGTCGCCGCGATACCCATCCGGTTCGACAACGCCGTGCATCGGGTGAATGACCGCTTGGGCGGTCGCCGACAGCAACGCGAAACCCAGCACGAAACCGAGGGTGGAAAGAATCCTGTTCATTGTCTGGCTTCCACTATGAGCGCACGTTCAAGGAGATGGATCGCGGTTGCTCGCGCCAGGCGTTTTCGCCATCGGCAACGATTTCCAGCAGATCGACCCGGGTTTCACTGATCGACACGATCCGCCCGTCATCGCGCCCCAGGTAGTCCCCCACCTGCAATCGATGTACGCCGCCCGCCACACGCAGCAGCGCCGAGGCACCCGCCGCATTTGCCATGGTTCCCACCATCACGAACTGCTCGACAGCAAAACGTTCAAGGGGGTGGCGGATCCGCAGTGGATCCGGACTTACCCTTGTTCGCCCTGTGTCCTGAGCCGCAAAAGCGGTCCCGGACGGTGGCAGGAACGGACTGCGTAACGAGACGGCGTCGTAGAAAAATGGCGGTAATGAGGGGTAGGTCGGGATTGGCTCGATACTGTCAGGCGATTTCAACCGTACTTCATCCATGAAGCCATCCAGATCAACGAAGCCCTGCCCCTCGCCGCAGCCGCTGAGCCCGATAAGGAAAGCAACAGGCGCGCCCCAGCGCAGCGGCCTCACAGCTGATGCCCTTCGTGATAGCGATAAGTCCGGGCCAGGATATTCAAACGCAGCATGGCGCCATCCGCCCGACTAACCGGTGCCAGGCTGAAGTCGTGCAAGGTGACGATCCGTGGCAGAGCGGATACTGCACTGACGAACGTCGCCAGACCGTGATAGTCGCCAACTACAGTAATTTGAATCGGCAATTCGAGGTAAAACGGCTGAGCCTCTTCGGGTAGTAGTCGGATTTCCTCAAACTGCAGGCCACCGACTGATCCGGCACGGGATATATCCTCCAGCAATCCCGGGACTTCAGTGTCGCTGGGCAGTTGCCGCAATAATTCGTCGAACGAGTGCTGCATATCCTGAACCTGGTCGAGATAGAGCTGCACATTGCCGAGCTGGGCGACTCTGTTCGCGAATTGCTGCTTACGATCGCGCTCTTCACCGCGAGCGTTCTCCAGTTGACCCTGCCGATCACGCAAGTGAACGGTGTAGCCCGACACCAGCAGAATCAGCATCAACAACACGCCTATCAAAGCCCTGAGCGCTCGCGGCCGGGACCCCGCACCGTGCAGGTCGTCACGACTGAACTCGAATCGAGCCAACTTCACGAGAACACTCATGACCTCGACGCCACAGGCAGTGTTTCGGTCTGACGAACGCTGAGACGGAACAAACTGGCCGCGTGTTTGCCCGATCCGTCGCCGGCAACCTTGATCTCGGTCAGACTTGGAGCGTCAAACACCTCGGCGGCATCGAGATTGCGCAACAGTTCGGAAACATGCTGGTTGGAAGCGGCCACACCATTGATGACCAACGTCCGATCGCGCCATTGCAGGTCGGTGAAATACACCTCATCAGGAAGGGTCCTGGCCAACTGATCGAAGACTTGCGCGGCGCCTGATCGCTGCCCTTGCAGCCCCTGGATAATTCGCATCCGCTCAACCAACTGCGCGCGCCTCGATTTCAACTCATTGAGTTGCCCCACCCGCTCCTCAAGCGCACTGATTTGCTGGACGACATAAGCATTACGCGCGGCCTGGCGCTCGATTGCATGATTGATGTAGCGATCCCCCAGGACGATACTGCCTGCCGACAGCAGCACTACGCCACCCAACACCAGCAGAAAACGCCTGCGGCCCGCCTCACGCCGAGCTTCGCGCCACGGCAACAGATTGATGCGAGTCATCAGTCAAAACTCCTCAATGCCAGACCACAGGCAATCATCAAGGCAGGGGCGGCGTCGGCAAGGGAGGCCGGGTTCACCTGGGCAGCCAGTGTCATGCTGGTAAAGGGGTTGGCCACCTGCGTGGGAACTTTCAGGCATCGCTCAATCATCGGCGCCAGACCGTCAATCGAGGCACCTCCGCCGGCCAGCAGGACGCGCTCGACCTTCCGCGCTGAGTCCGAATCGATGTACCACTGCAGCGAACGAGAAATTTGCTGCAACAGCGCCTCACAGCTGGGCTGGAGGATTTCACCCGAGCAGCCGTCAGACCATTCCTCCATCCGCACAACCGGCTCACTCTCCCGACCGTGTTGTCGCTGAATATTCTCAGCGAGTTGTTGACCACCAAACAGGTGCTCGCGGCTGAAGACGATCAGGCCTTCACTCAATACATGCAGCGTGGTCAGGTGAGTGCCTATATCAATCAATGCCACGGCAGGCCTCTGCGTGCCGGACAACAAGGTGACGGCCCGCTGCCACGCATGGGCTTCGACATCCACCACAGCGGGCACTAACCCTGCCAGATCAAGTACCGCCTCCAACAACTCGACACGCTCCCTTCGACAGGCAGCCACCAGCACATTGACTCGCCCGGGATTGTCCGCGCAGGCGCCGATTACCTGAAAATCGAGCGCTACATCATCCAGGGGATAAGGGACGTACTGGTCAGCATCGATTCTCAGCTGATTTTCCAACTCATCGGCTGACAGCCATGCGGGCATCTCCAACACTCTGGTGATGACCGCCGGTCCGGAAACCGCCACGGCGACATGCCGGGAGCGGGCATGAGCCTTGGTCACCAACCTTGATACCGCGCGCCCGACCAACTCGGGCTCGGTGATACTCCTCTCAACCAGCGCATTCGCCGGCAAAGGCTCTATTGCGAACGCCTCCACCTGATATCGCGAACTCGTGCCGCCAAGCTCGAGCAGCTTGACCGAGGTAGAGCCGATATCGAGACCCAATAACATTCGAGGTTTTTTGCTGAAGACTCCCGGCATTGGCAATTCCCTATGACTTTCCGTGAGTTACGAACTCTTGATGGCGACCGGCGTCCAATGCCAGTGCCTTGACCCAGCCGCCAACTGCGCTGTTGGCGGAAAAATGCTTATAATGCCCAGCGTTTTTCTCCGCTTTCTTCAAGCGCAGGTCGAACCTTGTTTACCCTGAATGCCCTGACGCCAAATTCATTCTTTGCCCTGGATATCCAAAAGCCTTGATTCGTCTGCTGAAATTTTTCGGGTGGTCCATCGTCGCCATTTTCTGCGGACTGCTTCTGGGTCTGAGCGGCGCGTTCCTCTACCTTAGTCCTGGACTGCCGTCGGTGGAGGCGCTCAGAAGTATCCAGTTGCAGATTCCGTTGCGGGTCTACAGCAGCGACGACAAGTTGATCGCAGAATTCGGCGAAATGCGCCGCAATCCAATCCGTTTTGCCGACATTCCCCCCAACTTCATCAATGCGTTACTAAGTGCTGAGGACGACAACTTCCTCAACCACTATGGGGTCGATCCAAGCAGCCTGATGCGCGCCGCGACCCAACTGGTCAAGAGCGGACATATTCAGTCCGGCGGCAGCACCATCACCATGCAGGTGGCAAAGAACTTCTTCCTGACCAGCGAACGCAGCTTCTCGCGCAAGACCACCGAGATCCTGCTGGCCCTGCAAATCGAACGACAGCTGAGCAAGGACGAGATCCTCGAACTGTACGTGAACAAGATCTACCTGGGTAACCGCGCCTATGGCATCGAGGCGGCGGCGCAGGTGTACTACGGCAAATCGATCCGCGACGTCAGTCTGGCGCAGATGGCGATGATCGCCGGCCTGCCCAAGGCCCCTTCGCGCTTCAACCCGCTGGCCAACCCGGCACGCAGCAAAGAGCGTCGCGACTGGATCCTGGGCCGCATGTACAAGCTCGGGAAAATCGACGAGGCGGCGTATCAGGCGGCGATCAACGAACCGCTGAATGCCACCTACCACGTGCCAACCCCGGAAGTGAACGCACCGTACATTGCCGAAATGGCCCGCGCCGAAATGGTCGGCCGCTACGGCGCCGATGCCTACACCGAAGGTTTCCGCGTCACCACCACGGTGCCGAGCAACCTGCAGGAAATGGCCAACACCGCCGTCCACGAAGGCCTGATTACCTACGACCAGCGTCACGGCTACCGCGGCCCGGAATCCCGACTGCCGGGCAAGACCCCGGACGCTTGGGCCACTGAGCTGACCAAGCAACGGACCATCAGCAGCCTTGAGCCGGCCATTGTCAGCGAAGTCGACAAGAACGGCCTGCAGGTCCTGACCCGCAGCGGGACCGAACATGTTTCCTGGGACAGCATGAAGTGGGCGCGCCCCTTCCTGAACACCAACAGCATGGGCCCGAATCCACGCCAGCCGTCGGATGTGGCACAGATCGGCGACCTGATTCGGGTGCAGCGCCAAGCCGATAACAGCCTGAAGTTCAAACAGCTGCCAGCCGCCCAAAGCGCCCTGGTCTCGCTGGACCCACAAAACGGCGCCATTCGCGCCCTGGTCGGCGGCTTCGCCTTCGAGCAAAGCAACTACAACCGCGCCATGCAGGCCAAGCGTCAACCGGGCTCCAGCTTCAAACCGTTCGTCTACAGCGCCGCCCTGGACAGTGGCTACACTGCCTCCACACTGGTCAACGACGCACCGATCGTGTTTGTCGACGAGTACCTGGACAAGGTCTGGCGACCAAAGAACGACACCAACACCTTCCTCGGCCCGATCCGTCTGCGCGAGGCGCTATACAAGTCGCGCAACCTGGTGTCGATCCGCCTGCTGCAGGCCATGGGCGTCGGCAAGACCATCGACTACATCAGCCGCTTCGGCTTCAACAAACAGGACCTGCCACCCAACCTGTCCCTGGCATTGGGCACCGCCACCCTGACGCCGATGGAAATTGCCACCGGCTGGAGCACCTTTGCCAACGGCGGCTATAAGATCAGTCCGTACATCATCGACAAGATCGAAAGCCGCAATGGCGACACACTGTTCGTCGCCAACCCGCCAAGCGTGCCCAAGGGCGACACCGCCACCAGCGGCATCGCAGCACCTACCGACGAGGCGTTCACCATCAACCCGACACCTGGCGAAGCACCGGCCACAACCGCTGCCACCGAGCAGGCGCCTGCGGTCGCCGAGCGGATTGTCGATGCCCGCACCACCTATATTCTCAACAGCATGCTGCAGGACGTGATCAAACTTGGCACCGGGCGTCGCGCCCTGGCGCTGGGTCGCACCGACCTGGCCGGCAAGACCGGGACCACCAACGAATCCAAGGATGCCTGGTTCTCGGGCTACAACGGCGATTACGTGACCACCGTCTGGACTGGCTTCGATCAACCCGAAAGCCTCGGCCGACGCGAGTTCGGCGGCACCGTCGCGCTGCCGATCTGGATGAGCTACATGGGCGCCGCCCTCAAGGACAAGCCGCCCCACACCCAGCCAGAGCCTGAGGGCATCCTCAGCCTGCGCGTCGACCCGATCAGCGGCCGCGCCGCCTCCCCAGGCACACCAGGCGCCTACTTCGAACTGTTCAAGGCCGAAGACACGCCGCCCAATGGCAGCGAGCTGGGCAACGGCACCGCACCTGGCAGCCCGCTGCCGGCGGATGAAGTGGCGCCGATCGATCTGTTCTGATCTGGCCCAGCCAAAAAGCCCCGCCTCCGTGAGGAGTGCGGGGCTTTTTATTGACTGCTGAGGTGCTCTCTGCGGGAGCGGGCTTGCCCGCGAAAGGGCCGGTACAACCCCACACAAAACCTCAGGCATAAAAAAACCCCGACTCGCCAGAGCCGGGGTTTTCTATTGAAGCGCTACAACGACTTAGCCGTTGAACACATCATCCACACTTTTCAGCGGGTAGTTTTTCGGATACGGCAGGGTCGCTACGCCGGTCTCGATGGCGGCCTTGGCCACGGCATCGGAGATCACGGTGATCAGGCGGGCATCCATTGGTTTCGGAATGATGTACTCACGGCCGAATTCCAGCTTGATACCGCCGTAGGCGTCGCACACTTCCTGAGGCACTGGCAGCTTGGCCAGTTCACGCAGGGCGTTGGCCGCAGCCACTTTCATTTCTTCGTTGATGCGCTTGGCGCGAACGTCCAGGGCACCACGGAAAATGAACGGGAAGCCCAGTACGTTGTTCACCTGGTTCGGGTAGTCCGAACGACCGGTCGCCATGATCACGTCACTACGAGTGGCGTGCGCCAGCTCAGGGGAGATTTCCGGATCCGGGTTCGAGCAAGCAAACACGATCGGGTTGGCGGCCATGGACTTCAGGCCTTCAGCGCTCAGCAAGTTCGGACCGGACAGGCCGACGAACACGTCAGCGCCTTCCAGCGCGTCCGCCAGGGAACGCTTGTCGGTCGCGTGAGCGAAGACTGCCTTGTACTGGTTCAGGTCGTCACGGCCGGAGTGGATCACACCGGTACGGTCAACCATGTAGATGTTCTCGATGTTCGCGCCCATGCTCACCAGCAATTTCATGCAGGAGATGGCGGCAGCGCCAGCGCCCAGGCAGACGATCTTGGCTTCTGGCAGGGTCTTGCCAGCGATTTCCAGGGCATTGATCATGCCGGCCGCGGTGACGATCGCGGTGCCGTGCTGGTCATCGTGGAACACTGGAATATCGCACTGCTCGATCAGAGCACGTTCGATCTCAAAGCACTCAGGCGCCTTGATGTCTTCCAGGTTGATGCCACCGAAGGTGATGGAGATGCGCTTTACCGTGTCGATAAAGGCTTGCGGGCTTTCGGAATCGACTTCGATGTCGAATACGTCGATGCCGGCGAAACGCTTGAACAGTACGCCCTTGCCTTCCATTACCGGCTTGGACGCCAGCGGGCCGAGGTTGCCCAGGCCAAGAATCGCGGTGCCATCGGAAATCACTGCAACCAGGTTGCCTTTACCGGTGTATTTGTAGGCCAGCTCAGGATCGCGAGCAATTTCGCGTACTGGTTCGGCTACGCCGGGGCTGTAGGCCAGCGACAGGTCGCGGGCGGTAGCGGTGGCCTTGGTGAGCTCGACACTCAGCTTACCTGGACGAGGTTGGGCATGATATTCGAGAGCGGCAGTTTTCAGATCAGACATAGGGGCATTCCGCTTTTTACTGTTGGACAGACTGGTCAGCGAGGATACGCGCCTCGCAAAGTCCCCACAAGACTGACCGGTCACCCCTGTCAAGCGCCCTGCCCTACGACTTTCGCCCAAGAGCCACGGAACACAAGGCCTACAAGTGTTCACAATCGATATAAAAAATGTCTACAATTTTTTATGGCGTACCTGCCATCCAGGCGCCCTCGAGACCTCAACACCCTCGCAGCCCCTGACGGGATGCTCAATCCAGAGGGCTGTAGCCGATTGGGTGCAACCAGCAGTACAACTGAACCCTGAACCTGAGCCAAAACACCTCGCGATTGCTCCAGGCCGCACTTGCGAAAAGCAAAATCACAGGCATAAAAAAAGCGTCCGCAAGGGACGCTTTTTTCATCACCGAGAAAAAACCGCGAGGGTTTTCCCGGTAGATCGGCCTTAGGCCTTTTTCGCACCGAACGCACCGAAGCGGTCTGCGAAGCGCTGTACACGGCCGCCGGTGTCCAGAGTCTTCTGCTTACCGGTGTAGAACGGGTGGCACTCGTTGCAAACGTCGATTGGCAGAGCTTTGCCGAAAGTCGAACGAGTTTCAAACTTGTTGCCACAGCTGCAGGTCACAGCGATGACTGGGTATTCTGGATGGATATCAGCTTTCATGGTGTTTTCCTCAGCTAGCGTGCCGCCACTCAACACCATTGTTGAATACCGCACGTAATTAGGCCGCGGATTCTACCAGACCTTGACGATGACGCAAGCTGTCCCTCAAACCGGTCGTCTGCTAGGCTCCGCCCCCTATGGGTGCGACCCAACCCTTGTGGGAGCGGGCTTGCCTGCGATAGCTAAGTGTCAGTCAGCGGATATATGTCGTCTGACACGTCGCTATCGCGAGCAGGCTCGCTCCTACAGAGAATGCGCCATCTTCTATGTCAGCTATCGAGACTTTCCCGCGTGCCCGACGCCATTCTGCGCCTCGCCCTGCCCTCGCCCCTGCGCCGCCTGTTCGATTATCGAGCCCCGGCCGGCGTCAAGCGCACGCAATTGCAACCAGGCATGCGCCTGCGGGTGCCGTTCGGACGCCGGGAGATGATCGGAATCCTGGTGGAAATCAGCGATCACAGCGAAGTGCCTGCCGACAAGCTCAAGCCGGCGCTGGCCCTGCTGGATGCCGCGCCGCCGCTGCCGGCCTCGTTGTTCAAGCTGTGCCTGTGGACTTCCCAGTATTACCAGCACAGCCTGGGCGACACTCTGAGCTGGGCCCTGCCGGTCCTGCTGCGCCAGGGCGAACTGGCCGAAACCCGCCAGGAGCGTTTCTGGTCAGCGGCGCCAGGCGCCAGGCTCGACGACCCGCGCATTGCCCGCGCCCCGCGCCAACGCGAGGCCCTCGCGACCCTGGCCCAGCACCCTCATGGCGTCGCCCATGCGCTGCTGAGCAAACTGATGCTGAGCAAGGACAGCCTCGACTTGCTGCTGGCCAAGGATCTGGTCCAGGTCGAAATCCGCAAGCATGCACCCGGCGAGCGCCATGAACACTGGCTGGCCCAGCCAGAGCTGCCACTCAACCCCGAACAGCGCGCCGCCTATGAAGCCATCAGTGCCGGAATGGATGGTTTTCACGCGTTTTTGCTGGCCGGTGTCACTGGCAGCGGCAAGACCGAAGTCTATCTGCAGTTGATCCGCGCCACCCTGGAGGCCGGCAAGCAAGCCCTGGTGCTGATCCCGGAAATCAACCTCGGGCCGCAGACCCTGGCGCGCTTCGAGCAACGCTTCAATGCACGGATCGCTCTGCTGCACTCAGCGGTCAACGACCGTGAACGCCTGGATGCCTGGCTCGCCGCCCGCGATGGGGAGGCCGACATTATTATTGGCACCCGTTCGGCGCTGTTCACACCGATGAAAAACCCCGGGCTGATCATCATCGACGAAGAGCACGACGGCTCCTATAAACAGCAGGAAGGCCTGCGCTACCACGCCCGCGACCTGGCGCTGGTGCGGGCACGCCAGGAAAACATCCCGATTGTCCTCGGCTCCGCAACGCCGTCCCTGGAAAGCCTGCAAAACGCCTACACCGGACGCTACGGCCTGCTACGCCTGAATGAGCGTGCCGGCGGCGCCAAACAGCCGCGCTTCCTGCGCCTGGACGTCAAGAGTCGACCGCTGGACAGCGGCATTTCCGGGCCGATGCAACAGGCCATCGGCCAGACCCTCGCGGCCGGCCAGCAAGTCCTGGTGTTCCTCAACCGCCGCGGGTTCGCGCCGACCCTGCTCTGCCACGATTGCGGCTGGATGTCCGAATGCCAACGCTGCGATGCGCGCATGACGGTGCATCAACGCTCCGGTGAACTGCGCTGCCATCACTGCGGCTACGTCGAGCGCGTTCCGCGACATTGCCCCAAGTGCGGCAAAGTCGACCTGCGCCCGGTAGGTGCCGGCACTGAACGCGCAGAGGAACGCTTGGGCATTCTGTTCCCGGACTATCCGGTGTTGCGGGTCGATCGTGACAGCACCTCGCGCAAGGATGCGATGAACCAGCTGTTCGCCACTATCCAAAAAGGCCAACCGTGCATTCTGGTGGGCACCCAGATGCTCGCCAAGGGTCACCACTTCCCGCGAGTGACCCTGGTGTCGATCCTCGACGCCGATGGCGGCCTGTTCTCCGGCGATTTCCGCGCCAGCGAACGCATGGCGCAGTTGATCGTGCAGGTTGCCGGACGCGCCGGGCGTGCCGAAGAGCCGGGCAAAGTGATTATCCAGACCCATCTCGCCGATCACCCGCTGCTGGTGCAATTGACCGAACAGGGCTACTTCGCCTTCGCCGAGCAGGCTCTGAGCGAGCGTCGTGCCGCCGGCCTGCCGCCTTTCGCCCACCTGGCCCTGCTCCGCGCCGAGGCGCACAAGCCCGGCCAGGCCGAAAGCTTCCTCGACGAAGCCTGCAGCGAAGCGGAGCGCCTGCTGGCCGAACAGAACCTCGGCGGCATCGAACTCCTCGGCCCTGTGCCGGCCCCCATGGAACGCCGCGCCGGGCGTTATCGCGCACAATTATTGGTGCAAGCCAGCGCCCGGGCGCCCCTGCACCGACTGCTCAACAGCTGGATGCTGGTGCTGGAGCACTTGCCCAGCGGCCGGGCAGTGCGCTGGTCGCTGGATGTGGATCCGGTGGACTTGTATTGATCGGCAGGTCGCTTGCCAGTGAAGGGCGGCGAATTGTCACCACACATCCATAACCGGCCTGCTAAGGTTGGCAAGCCCGCCCTGGCAACGGATAATGCCCAGTTTTTCCACCCGCGCATTGACGCGCCGCCGCTATGCGGTTGAAAGAGAAGCCCATGAAAGACACCATTCGCCAGTTGATCCAGCAAGCCCTCACCCAACTCGTTACCGACGGTGTGTTGCCTGAAGGCCTGACGCCGGCGATTCAGGTGGAGAACGCCCGCGACAAGACCCACGGTGACTTCGCCAGCAACATCGCCATGATGCTGGCCAAGCCGGCCGGCATGAAGCCGCGCGACCTGGCGGAGAAAATCATCGCCGCGCTACCAGCCGACGAAAACGTCAGCAAGGCCGAAATCGCCGGCCCGGGCTTCCTCAATTTCTTCCAGAACACCCAGGCCCTGGCAGCGCGCCTGGATGCCGCCCTGGCCGACGCCCACGTCGGCGTACGCAAGACCGGCCCAGTGCAGCGCACCGTGGTCGACCTGTCGGCGCCGAACCTGGCCAAGGAAATGCACGTCGGCCACTTGCGCTCGACCATCATTGGTGACGGCGTGGCACGGGTCCTGGAGTTCCTTGGCGACACCGTGATCCGTCAGAACCACGTAGGCGACTGGGGCACCCAGTTCGGCATGCTGATGGCTTACCTGCAGGAAAACCCGATCACCAGCGACGAGCTGTCGGACCTGGAAAATTTCTACCGCGCCGCCAAGCAGCGCTTCGACGAGTCCGCCGAGTTCGCCGACCGCGCCCGTGGCCTGGTGGTCAAGCTGCAGGCCGGCGATGCCGAATGCCTGGCGCTGTGGACCAAGTTCAAGGACATCTCGCTGTCGCACTGCCAGAAAATCTACGAGCAGTTGAACGTCAAGCTGACGATGGCCGACGTGATGGGCGAAAGCGCCTACAACGACGACCTGATCAACGTGGTCAACGACCTCAAGGCCAAGGGCATGCTGGTCGAGAGCAACGGCGCACAATGCGTGTTCCTCGATGAATTCAAGAACGCCGACGGCGAGCCGCTGCCGGTGATCATCGTCAAGGCCGACGGCGGCTACCTGTACGCCACCACCGACCTGGCGGCCGTGCGCTACCGCAGCGGCGTGCTCAAGGCCGACCGCGCCCTGTACTTCGTCGACCAGCGTCAGGCCCTGCACTTCCAGCAAGTATTTGCCGTGGCCCGCAAGGCCGGCTTCGTGACCCATCCGATGGAAATGGAGCACATGGGCTTCGGCACCATGAACGGCGCCGATGGCCGTCCGTTCAAGACCCGTGATGGCGGCACCGTCAAGCTGATTGACCTACTCAACGAAGCCCAGGAACGCGCCTACAGCCTGGTCAAGGACAAGAACCCGGAACTGGCCGAAGCCGACCTGCGCAACATCGCCAAGGTGGTGGGCATTGGCGCGGTGAAATACGCCGACCTGTCCAAGCACCGCACCAGCGACTACAGCTTCAACTTCGACCTGATGCTCAACTTCGAAGGCAACACCGCGCCGTACCTGCTTTACGCCTACACCCGCGTGGCCGGCGTGTTCCGCAAGCTGGGCAAGGATTTCAACGAAGTTGACGGGCAGATCATCCTCGAAGCCGCCCACGAACAGGAGCTGGCCGCCAAGCTGGCGCAATTCGCCGAGGAGCTGAACAACGTCGCCGAGAAAGGCACGCCGCACATCCTGTGCGCCTACCTGTATGACGTTGCCGGCCTGTTCTCCAGCTTCTACGAGAACTGCCCGATCCTCGCCGCCGAAACCCCGACGCAGATGCAGAGCCGCTTGCGCCTCGCCGCACTGACCGGTCGCACTCTCAAGCAAGGCCTGGAGCTGTTGGGCCTGGAAACCCTGGAGCGTATGTAAGTTGGCTGCCAAGAAAAAACCTGCACCCAAGCGTGGCGCCAGCCGTTACCAAGCTCCAGCAAAACAGCCGATTCCGGGCTGGCTATGGATGGCCATCGGTCTGACCGTGGGCGCGTTTATCGTGTTCCTGATGAAGCTGGAGCCCGGCAAGGGCGACGACGTCAAGCGGGTCAAGCAGGAAGAACAGAAAGCCACGCGCATGGCCGAGGCCAACAAGACCCCGCCGAGCCCGCAGCAACCGGTGAAGCCGAAGTACGACTTTTACACCTTGCTGCCGGAATCGGAAGTCATCGTGCCGCCGGACGCCGTACCCGAGAAAACCCTGCCGACCCCGCAGACCGCCCCCGTGGCGCCTGTGACACCGGCAGAAGCGGCGAAGATCGACACTGCCCGCGCCCAAGCCGCCCTCAGCGGCCTGACGCCACCACCAGCGCCACCGGTGGCGAAGGCCGCGCCAGTGACTAAGTTCTTCCTGCAGGCCGGTTCATTCCGCAAGGAAGCCGATGCTGACAAGGTTCGAGCACAGATCATCCTGCTCGGCCAATCGGTTTCGGTGGAGTCGGGCACGGTCAAGGATGAAACCTGGTATCGGGTATTGGTTGGTCCGTTCAGCAATCGTGAGCAACTGACGACGGCGCAGAAGCAACTGGCCGGCAGCGGTTTCAGCAACTTGTTGTTACAACAACGTCAGAGCCGCTGATCGGCGGTTTTCACCGGGATTCTGCGGTATACCCCAATCCATTGTAGGAGCCAGCCTGCTGGCGATGAATTTGATGCGGTGTTGCTGATGGCCTCATCGCGAGCAGGCTCGCTCCTACAGACCGCCCGTCCTGCTCCACGTCCTACAGTTGAAAAACGCCACACCACCCCCATATGAGTCTGCATAAGGCATTTTCGCCCCGCTGCGTGGAGACTCTTCCCTTGACCACCATCGTTTCAGTTCGCCGCCACGGCAAAGTCGTCATGGGCGGCGACGGCCAGGTTTCCTTGGGCAACACCGTGATGAAAGGCAACGCGAAAAAAGTTCGCCGCCTGTACCACGGCCAGGTCATCGCCGGTTTCGCTGGCGCCACCGCCGACGCCTTTACCCTCTTTGAACGCTTCGAAGGCCAGCTTGAGAAACATCAGGGTCATCTGGTGCGTGCCGCCGTCGAGCTGGCCAAGGAATGGCGCACCGACCGCTCCCTGAGCCGCCTCGAAGCGATGCTCGCCGTTGCCAACAAAGACGCCTCCCTAATCATCACCGGCAACGGCGATGTGGTTGAGCCCGAAGATGGCCTGATCGCCATGGGCTCCGGTGGCGCCTACGCCCAGGCCGCAGCCAGTGCCCTGTTGAAAAAAACCGATCTGTCGGCCCGTGAAATCGTCGAGACCGCCCTGGGCATCGCCGGCGACATTTGCGTGTTCACCAACCACACCCAGACCATTGAGGAGCAGGACTGCGCCGAGTAAGCCCGTGCGCCCTGCGCCACGGCTCCTGCTTGCTTGAGGTCCGCCAATTACTATGTCCATGACTCCCCGTGAAATCGTCCACGAACTCAATCGCCACATCATCGGCCAGGACGACGCCAAGCGCGCCGTCGCCATCGCCCTGCGAAACCGCTGGCGCCGGATGCAACTACCCGAAGAACTGCGCGTTGAAGTAACCCCGAAAAACATTCTGATGATTGGCCCAACCGGTGTCGGTAAAACCGAAATCGCCCGTCGCCTGGCGAAACTCGCCAACGCGCCGTTCATCAAGGTCGAAGCGACCAAGTTCACCGAAGTCGGCTATGTCGGCCGTGACGTCGAGTCGATCATCCGCGACCTGGCCGATGCTGCGATCAAGCTTCTGCGCGAACAGGAAATGACCAAGGTTCGCCATCGCGCCGAAGACGCCGCCGAAGAGCGCATCCTCGACGCGCTGCTGCCGCCGGCGCGCATGGGCTTCAACAACGACGAAGCGCCGACCCAGGACTCCAACACCCGTCAGCTGTTCCGCAAGCGCCTGCGCGAGGGTCAACTGGACGACAAAGAGATCGAAATCGAAGTCGCCGAGAACGCCGGCGTCGACATTTCCGCGCCGCCAGGCATGGAAGAAATGACCAATCAGTTGCAGAGCCTGTTTGCCAACATGGGCAAGGGCAAGAAGAAGGCCCGCAAGCTCAAGGTCAAGGAAGCGCTCAAGCTGGTGCGCGACGAAGAAGCCAGCCGCCTCGTCAACGATGAAGAGTTGAAGGCCAAGGCTCTGGAGGCAGTCGAGCAGCACGGCATTGTGTTCATCGATGAAATCGACAAAGTCGCCAAGCGCGGCAATGCCGGTGGCGTCGACGTGTCCCGCGAAGGCGTGCAACGCGACTTGCTGCCGCTGATCGAGGGCTGCACCGTCAACACCAAACTGGGCATGGTCAAGACCGACCACATCCTGTTCATCGCTTCCGGCGCGTTCCACCTGAGCAAGCCGAGCGACCTGGTACCGGAGCTGCAAGGCCGCCTGCCGATTCGCGTCGAACTGAAGGCCCTTTCGCCGGAAGATTTCGAGCGCATCCTCAGCGAGCCGCACGCGTCCCTGACCGAGCAATACGCCGCCCTGCTGAAAACCGAAGGCCTGGCCATCGAGTTCCAACCAGACGGCATCAAGCGCCTGGCCGAGATCGCCTGGCAGGTCAACGAGAAGACCGAGAACATCGGTGCCCGCCGCCTGCACACCCTGCTCGAGCGCCTGCTTGAAGAGGTGTCGTTCAGCGCCGGCGACCTGGCCAGTGCCCATGGCGAGCAGCCAATCCGCATCGACGCCGACTACGTCAACAGCCACCTGGGTGAATTGGCGCAGAACGAAGATCTGTCCCGTTATATCCTGTAAGCAACTCTTACAGCGATAGAGAACCTGTGGGAGCGAGCCTGCTCGCGATGACGGAGGTACATTCAACCACTGTGTTGATGTATATACCGCCATCGCGAGCAGGCTCGCTCCCACAGGGAGCCTCGCAAAGCGGACATCCGGCCATGATCCCCACTGACATCAAACTGCACAAAGCCTCGAAAACCCTGTCGCTGAAATACGCGTCCGGCGAAGAGTACCAACTGCCCGCAGAATTCCTGCGCGTGCACTCCCCCTCCGCCGAGGTCCAGGGCCACGGCAAACCTATCCTGCAATTTGGCAAGATCGGCGTCGGCCTGAGCAAGGTCGAACCGGCCGGTCAGTACGCACTGAAATTGACCTTCGATGACGGCCACGACAGCGGCCTGTTCACTTGGGATTATCTCTACCAATTGGCGCGACGTCAGGACGATCTCTGGGCCGACTATCTGGACGAGCTCAAGGCCGCCGGAAAATCCCGCGACCCCAGCGAGTCCGTCGTCAAGCTGATGCTCTAGTCCGGGCCTCTCGCTCTTTAGAGCGCATTTTCTAATTTCATCTGCTTGAATGCTCCCCCCGTGAGCCATTGATTGGCCTGCTTGCGAAAAAAATTAAACTCGGGTAACCAATGGAGCTGGCAAGTTCTGTGCAGCGCTCCCTGAACTGAAAACTCAGCGATGTGCAATTAACGGTCACCCGAGCGCGCACCTGGCAAGAGCTGTGTGACTCCACAGCCGGACTCAGGTACTCGACTCGGGACAATGGAGCGTCGTAGATGAGTAACAAGAATAACGATGACCTGAAACGCCAAGCCTCGGAAAACACCCTGGGGCTAAATCCTGTCATCGGCTTGCGCCGAAAAGATCTGCTTGGTTCTGCTCGCATGGTGCTGACACAGGCCATCAAACAACCCATCCATAGCGTCAAGCACGTTGCTCACTTCGGCCTTGAGCTGAAGAACGTGATATTCGGCAAGTCCGAGCTGCAACCGGAAGGCGATGACCGTCGTTTCAACGATCCGGCATGGAGCCAGAACCCGCTCTACAGACGTTACCTGCAAACCTACCTGGCCTGGCGCAAGGAGCTGCACGACTGGATCGGCGACAGCAACCTGTCCGAGCAGGACATCAGCCGCGGTCACTTCGTGATCAACCTGATGACCGAAGCCATGGCCCCGACCAACAGCGCGGCCAACCCCGCAGCGGTCAAACGCTTCTTCGAGACTGGCGGCAAGAGCCTGCTTGATGGTCTCTCGCACCTCGCCAAGGACCTGGTACACAACGGCGGCATGCCGAGCCAGGTCAACATGGGCGCCTTCGAAGTCGGCAAGAGCCTGGGCACCACCGAAGGCGCGGTGGTGTTTCGCAACGACGTACTGGAGCTGATCCAGTACCGCCCCATCACCGAACAGGTCTACGAACGCCCGCTGCTGGTGGTGCCGCCGCAGATCAACAAATTCTACGTGTTCGACCTCAGCCCGGAAAAAAGCCTGGCGCGCTTCTGCCTGCGCAGCAACGTGCAGACCTTCATCGTCAGTTGGCGCAACCCGACCAAGGCGCAGCGCGAGTGGGGCCTGTCGACCTACATCGAAGCGCTCAAGGAAGCGGTCGACGTGGTCAGCGCCATCACCGGCAGCAAAGACGTCAACATGCTCGGCGCCTGCTCCGGCGGCATTACCTGCACCGCTTTGCTGGGGCACTACGCCGCACTCGGCGAGAAGAAGGTCAATGCGCTGACTCTGCTGGTCAGCGTGCTCGACACCACCCTCGACTCCCAGGTGGCCCTGTTCGTCGACGAGCAGACCCTGGAAAGCGCCAAGCGCCACTCCTATCAAGCCGGCGTGCTGGAAGGCAAAGACATGGCCAAAGTCTTCGCCTGGATGCGCCCCAACGACCTGATCTGGAACTACTGGGTCAACAACTACCTGCTGGGCAACGAGCCGCCGGTCTTCGACATCCTGTTCTGGAACAACGACACCACCCGCTTGCCGGCGGCGTTCCACGGCGACCTGATCGAAATGTTCAAGAGCAACCCATTGATCCGTCCGAATGCACTGGAAGTGTGCGGCACGCCGATCGACCTCAAGCAGGTCACCGCCGATGTCTATGCCCTGGCCGGCACCAGCGACCACATCACACCGTGGAAGTCCTGCTACAAGTCGTCCCAGCTGTTTGGCGGCAAGGTCGAGTTTGTGCTGTCCAGCAGCGGTCATATCCAGAGCATTCTGAATCCGCCGGGCAATCCGAAGTCGCGCTACATGACCAACTCGGAATCGGCATCGAGTGCGGATGAATGGCAGGAAAACTCGACCAAGCACACCGATTCCTGGTGGCTGCACTGGCAGGCCTGGCAGGCCGAACGTGCGGGCAAGCTGAAAAAAGCCCCGACCGCCCTTGGCAACAAGACCTTTACTGCGGGTGAAGCCGCACCGGGGACGTACGTACACGAACGCTAGCGACAAGCTTCCAGCTGCAAGCCAGGCGCTTGCAGCTGGAATCTGCTCGACCCCAACTGCAGGTTCCGAATCATGCCGCAACCGTTCATTTTTCGTACCGTCGACCTGGATGGCCAGACCATCCGCACCGCGGTACGCCCGGGCAAGTCGCACTTGACCCCCTTGCTGATTTTCAACGGCATCGGCGCCAACCTGGAGCTGGTGTTTCCGTTCGTCCAAGCGCTGGATCCGGACCTTGAGGTGATTGCCTTCGACGTGCCGGGTGTGGGCGGCTCGTCGACGCCTCGACGTCCGTACCGTTTTCCCGGGCTGGCCAAATTGACCGCGCGGATGCTCGACTACCTCGACTACGGCCAGGTCAACGCGATTGGCGTGTCATGGGGTGGCGCGCTGGCGCAACAGTTCGCCCATGACTATCCCGAACGCTGCAAGAAACTGGTGCTGGCGGCAACGGCAGCCGGCGCGGTGATGGTCCCGGGCAAGCCGAAGGTGCTGTGGATGATGGCCAGCCCGCGACGCTACATCCAGCCGTCCCACGTGATTCGCATCGCGCCAATGATCTATGGCGGTTCGTTCCGCCGCGACCCCAACCTGGCAGCCGACCACGCCAGCAAGGTTCGTTCGGCTGGCAAGCTGGGCTACTACTGGCAACTGTTCGCAGGCCTGGGCTGGACCAGCATTCACTGGCTGCACAAGATCCGCCAACCCACCCTGGTGCTGGCCGGTGACGACGACCCGCTGATCCCGCTGGTCAATATGCGCATGCTCGCCTGGCGTATTCCCAATGCCCAGCTACACATAATCGACGACGGTCATTTATTCCTGATCACCCGGGCCGAGGCCGTCGCCCCCATCATCATGAAATTCCTTCAGGAAGAACGCCAGCGCGCGGTCATGCACCCGCATCCGGCGCCCTATGGCGGCACATGAGACACCGCGCACCTCGACAAGGCAGTCGAGGGCGCCGGTCAGGCCTGCCGCGCCGTTAGCGTGCGTGCGGGATTGAGCAACCTGTAGAAGGCTTGACGAAGGAGTGTTGACTCATGCGAGACAAACCAGCACCGGGCACCCTGCCGACAGCGGCGACGTTCATCAATGCCCAGAGTGCGATCACCGGCCTGCGTGGCCGCGACCTGCTCTCAACCCTGCGCAGCGTCGCCGCCCATGGCTTGCGCCATCCCGTGCACAGCGCTCGTCACGCACTGGCGCTCGGCGGGCAATTGGGTCGAGTATTGCTGGGCGAAACGCTGCATCAGCCGCACGCCACCGACAGTCGCTTCAGCGATCCCAGCTGGAGCCTCAATCCCTTTTACCGGCGCAGTCTGCAGGCCTACCTGAGCTGGCAGAAACAGGTCAAAAGTTGGATCGACGAAAGCGGCATGCCCGACGATGACCGCGCCCGCGCGCACTTCGCCTTCGCCCTGATCAACGATGCGGTTTCGCCTTCCAACACCCTACTCAACCCGCTGGCGGTCAAGGAGCTGTTCAACTCCGGCGGCCACAGCCTGGTCCGCGGACTGACCCACCTGTTCGATGACTTGCTACACAACAATGGCTTGCCCAGCCAGGTCACCAAGCATGCTTTCGAGGTCGGCAAAACCGTCGCCACCACCCCCGGCGCCGTGGTGTTTCGCAATGAGCTGCTGGAGTTGATGCAGTACAAGCCGATGAGCGAAAAGCAGTACGCCCGGCCATTGCTGGTGGTGCCGCCGCAGATCAACAAGTACTACATTTTCGACTTGAGCCCGAGCAACAGCTTCGTCCAGTTTGCCCTGAAGAATGGCCTGCAAGTGTTCATGATCAGTTGGCGCAACCCGGATGTGCGGCACCGCGAATGGGGCTTGTCCAGCTACGTCGAAGCCGTGGAAGAGGCGATGAACGTCTGCCGGGCAATCACCGGCAGCCGCGACGTCAACCTGATGGGCGCTTGTGCCGGCGGGCTGACCATCGCAGCCTTGCAGGGCCATCTGCAGGCCAAGCGGCAATTGCGCCGGATCGCCAGTGCGACCTACCTGGTCAGCCTGCTCGACAGCCAACTGGACAGCCCGGCCACGCTGTTTGCCGATGAGCAGACCCTCGAAGCAGCCAAACGCCGTTCCTATCAGCAAGGCGTGCTCGATGGCCGCGACATGGCCCGGGTGTTTGCCTGGATGCGCCCCAACGACCTGATCTGGAACTACTGGGTCAACAACTACCTGCTGGGCAA
>NZ_JALJRO010000099.1:0-361 GCF_024519635.1 Pseudomonas sp. Pse1 | reverse complement strand
ACATACCCAAATTTTTAAAGAACGATCTAATCAAAGACTAGAAATCAACATTCACCATCACCTCGATGGAATGCTCATTTCTAAGCTTTAAACAGTAGAAGCAGTATGGTGGAGCCAAGCGGGATCGAACCGCTGACCTCCTGCGTGCAAGGCAGGCGCTCTCCCAGCTGAGCTATGGCCCCGTATCGCTACAGGTCTTTCCACACAAAATTGGTGGGTCTGGGCAGATTCGAACTGCCGACCTCACCCTTATCAGGGGTGCGCTCTAACCAACTGAGCTACAGACCCAATTTCGGACTGTTTCTATCGTCTTCTTCAATGAATCAAGCAATTCGTGTGGGAGCTTATGCAGCAGCTGATG
>NZ_JALJRO010000098.1:0-372 GCF_024519635.1 Pseudomonas sp. Pse1 | reverse complement strand
CTCTCTACTTACTCCTTTCCTTCCCTCTTATTTCTCCTTTTCTCCCCCTCCTTCTCCCTTTTCTCCCCCTCTCCTCCTCTCTCCTTCTTCCTCTCTTCTCTCCTTCCCTCCCTTCCCTCCTTCTCTTCTTCTTTCCCTCTCCTTCCTTCCCTTCTCCTCCCCCCTTCCCCCTTTTTTCTTTCTTCCTCTCCTCTTTTCTCTCCCCCTCTTTCCCTCCCTCTCCCCTCCCCCTCCCCCTTCCTTTTTCCCCTCTTTTCCTCCCCCTCCCCTCCTAATCTTTCTCCTTATCTTTAAACCAATATCTTAATATCACACTTCTAACTCCATTCACTCCTATCACTTATTACAATCTCTTATCCCTTCTTCTTCTTT
>NZ_JALJRO010000097.1:0-377 GCF_024519635.1 Pseudomonas sp. Pse1 | reverse complement strand
GCTTCGATATGCTCTATAACTTCAGCACCCTTACAGCCTGATCCTTATTCATCACTGCCTGAGGTTTGCCATGACCATCACCGTCAATACCGAGTCCAGCGAAGGTTTCCGCCACAGCATCCAGGTCGACGACCACCAGTTGTTCACCGACCTGCCCAAGTCCGCCGGGGGCGAAGGCACTGCCCCCGAGCCCCATGACTACTTCGATGCCGCCCTGGGCGCCTGCAAGGCCCTGACCCTCAAGCTCTACGCGCAGAAGAAGAACATCCCGCTGACCGGGGTCACCGTGGAGATCAAGCACGACAACAGCGAAGAGCAGAAAGGCAAGTACGCCCTGCATGTGAAGCTGACCCTCAAGGGCGTGCTCACCGATGCCC
>NZ_JALJRO010000096.1:0-383 GCF_024519635.1 Pseudomonas sp. Pse1 | reverse complement strand
ATAAAAAAAAAAAGATAAGGAGGGAAGAAAGGGAGGAGAGAAAGAGGAAGGAGAGGGAGGAGGAAAGGAGGGAGGGAGGGGGAGGGGAAAGGAGAAGAAAGGAAAAGGGGAGGAAGGAAAAGGAAGGAAAGGGAAAAAGAAAGAAGAGAAAAGGAGGAAAAAGAAGAGAGGGAAGGAGAGGGGGGAGAAAAGGGGGGGAGAGGAAGGAGAAAGAGAGAGAGAAAAAAGAAAGAAGAAAGGAAGGAAGAGGGGAAGGAAAAGAGAGAGGAGAGAAAAGAAAGGAGGGAAGGGAAAAAGGGAGGGGAGAGAAAGAAGGAAGAGAAGGAGGAAAAAAAGGAAAAAAGAGAGAAACCCACACCAGAAAGAGGGGCAAAGCGAGCAAG
>NZ_JALJRO010000095.1:0-386 GCF_024519635.1 Pseudomonas sp. Pse1 | reverse complement strand
GAAGGGAGAAGAGAAAGAAATGATATAGCTGCAGAGTCAAGGCATCCCCTGCGCGTGGATGGATGAATTGTAATTGAAAAAAAGAAAGTAGATGGAAGGTGATTTGAAGGAATGGATTGGAGAAAAAAAAAGATAGAAGAAAGAAGGAAAAGGGAAAGAGAAGGAGGAAGGAGGGAAAGAAGGGAGGAGAAGAAAGAGAGAGAGGAGAGAAGGAGGAGGGAGGGGAGGAAGGAGGAAGAGGAAAGGGAAAGAGAGAAGAGAGAAGAGAAGGGAGGGGGAGAAAAGGAGAAGGGAGGGAGAAGGAGAAAGAGAAGGAGGGAGGAGGGGGGGAGGAGGGGGCAGGGGAAAGGAAGGGAACGAAAGAAAATCGGCCTCAACACGCAGAG
>NZ_JALJRO010000094.1:0-389 GCF_024519635.1 Pseudomonas sp. Pse1 | reverse complement strand
AAGAGGAGGGAGGAGGGGAGAAAGGGAGGGAGAAGGGAAAGGGAAAGAGAAAAGGGAGGGGGAGAGGAAGAGGAAGGGGGGAGGGAGAGGGGGGAGAGGAGGAAAAAGAAGGAAGAAAGAGAGGGAGAAAGGAGAAGGGAAGGAGAGAAGAAAAAAAAAAAAAAAGAAGGAGGGGAAAGAAAGGGAAAGGAAAGAGAGGAGGGAGAAGGGGGAGGAAGGGAAGGGAGAGGAGGAGGGAGGAAAGGGGAAGGGGGAGAAAAAGGGAGAGAGGAGAAAGGGAAGGAGGAGAAAGAGGGGAGAAAGGGGGAGGGAGAAAGGAAGAGAGAAGGAGGATTTAAGAAAAGGTAAGGGTGAATTAATGCGCGTCGATGCTGACCACGCCGCGCACC
>NZ_JALJRO010000093.1:0-391 GCF_024519635.1 Pseudomonas sp. Pse1 | reverse complement strand
CGTGGCCGTTTTCTCTTTTCTCTTTTCTTCTCCTCTTCCTCTCTTCCCTTCTTTTCCTCCCCTCTTTTTTTCCTTTTTTCCCTCCCTTTTCCTTTCCTTTTCTCTCTTTTCTTCCTCTCTCCCCTCTTCCCTCCTCTCCTCTTTAAACTATCCTCAATATTATATCTCACTTTAACCTTTATTTCCCTTAATTTCCTTCTCCTCCTCCTCCTTTTCTCTTTTTTTTTTTTCCTCTCTTTTCTTCTTTTCTCTCCCCCCTCCTCCTTTCCCTTTCTTCTTTCCCCTCTCCCCCCCCCTCCCTTTTCCTCCTCTCCCTCTCCTCCTCTTTCTTTTTCTTCCTCCTCCTCCCCCTCCCTCTCTTCCTCTCTTCTTTTCTTTCCCTCTTTTCCTT
>NZ_JALJRO010000092.1:0-400 GCF_024519635.1 Pseudomonas sp. Pse1 | reverse complement strand
GCGGGGAGTCGGGCAGCGGCAAGGAGCGTGCGGCACGCGCCATCCATGCGCTGTCGGCGCGTGCGTCGCGGCCGTTCGTGGCCGTGAACTGCGGGGCGATTCCCGAGAACCTGATGGAAGCCGAGTTCTTCGGCTACGTGAAGGGCGCCTTCACCGGTGCCGACAGCGACCGCCAGGGCTTCTTCCAGGCGGCCAACGGCGGCACCCTCATGCTGGATGAAGTGGCCGACCTTCCGTTGACCATGCAGGTGAAATTGCTGCGCGCGCTGCAGGAACGCCGCGTGCGCAAAATCGGCGAGAGCCGTGAAGACCCGGTCGATGTGCGTGTGGTGTGCGCGAGCCACCAGAATCTGGCGCGCTTGGTGGCCGCCGGCCGCTTCCGCGAAGACTTGTTCTACCG
>NZ_JALJRO010000091.1:0-402 GCF_024519635.1 Pseudomonas sp. Pse1 | reverse complement strand
AGGCGTTGAAGGATGATTTGACCGTCAAGTTGAGCAACGGCGGCACCGTCACCGTCAAAGCCGGTGAGACTTCGGCGATTTACACCGCGCCAATCCAGGGCGATGACGTCTACAAAGACGGCGGCCCGCTGAGCGTCACCATCGACAGCGCAACCGTGAAGGATCAGGCCTTCGAAGACCTGCAACTGAGCAAAGAACCGGGCGTGGTGCAGATCAACGACACCACCGACACCGTGACAGTCAGCATCGCTGGCAACGGTCCTGTGTTTGAAAACGCCAATCCGACCTTCACCATCACCCTCAACCAGGCGTTGAAGGATGATTTGACCGTCAAGTTGAGCAACGGCGGCACCGTCACCGTTAAAGCTGGCGAAACCAGCGCGATCTATACCGCCCCAGTTC
>NZ_JALJRO010000090.1:0-405 GCF_024519635.1 Pseudomonas sp. Pse1 | reverse complement strand
GATCAGGGGCACTCCAATGAGCGATACCCCCCCCCCCCTTCCTCCGCCCTCCTCTTTCCCTCTTCTCTCCTTCCTCCCCTCCCTCTCTCCCTCTTCCTCCTTTTCCTTTTCTTTTTCCCTTTTCCTTCCCTTCTTCTCCTTCTCTTCCTCTTCCCCTCCTCCCCCTTTCTTCTTTCTTCTCCTTTTCCTTTCCTTTTTCCTCCCCCCCTCTTCTCTCTCCCCCTTCTCCTTTTCCTCTCCCTCCTTTCCCTCTTCTTTTTTCCTTCTCTTCTCCTTTCTCCTTCCCCCTTTTTTCCCTTCCTTTCCTTCCTCCTCTCTTCCTCTCTCTCTTCCTCTCTTCTTTTCTTTCCCTCTTTTCCTTTTCTTTTTCTCTCTCTTTTTTCTCCTTCTCCTTCCCCCCCCCCC